>NZ_JAABNI010000006.1:0-212755 GCF_009915995.1 Proteus sp. G2618
CACGTATCTCTTAGGTAAGGAGGTGATCCAACCGCAGGTTCCCCTACGGTTACCTTGTTACGACTTCACCCCAGTCATGAATCACAAAGTGGTAAGCGCCCTCCCGAAGGTTAAGCTACCTACTTCTTTTGCAACCCACTCCCATGGTGTGACGGGCGGTGTGTACAAGGCCCGGGAACGTATTCACCGTAGCATTCTGATCTACGATTACTAGCGATTCCGACTTCATGGAGTCGAGTTGCAGACTCCAATCCGGACTACGACAGACTTTATGAGTTCCGCTTGCTCTCGCGAGGTCGCTTCTCTTTGTATCTGCCATTGTAGCACGTGTGTAGCCCTACTCGTAAGGGCCATGATGACTTGACGTCATCCCCACCTTCCTCCGGTTTATCACCGGCAGTCTCCTTTGAGTTCCCGCCATTATGCGCTGGCAACAAAGGATAAGGGTTGCGCTCGTTGCGGGACTTAACCCAACATTTCACAACACGAGCTGACGACAGCCATGCAGCACCTGTCTCAGAGTTCCCGAAGGCACTCCTCTATCTCTAAAGGATTCTCTGGATGTCAAGAGTAGGTAAGGTTCTTCGCGTTGCATCGAATTAAACCACATGCTCCACCGCTTGTGCGGGCCCCCGTCAATTCATTTGAGTTTTAACCTTGCGGCCGTACTCCCCAGGCGGTCGATTTAACGCGTTAGCTCCAGAAGCCACGGTTCAAGACCACAACCTCTAAATCGACATCGTTTACAGCGTGGACTACCAGGGTATCTAATCCTGTTTGCTCCCCACGCTTTCGCACCTGAGCGTCAGTCTTTGTCCAGGGGGCCGCCTTCGCCACCGGTATTCCTCCACATCTCTACGCATTTCACCGCTACACGTGGAATTCTACCCCCCTCTACAAGACTCTAGCCAACCAGTTTCAGATGCAATTCCCAAGTTAAGCTCGGGGCTTTCACATCTGACTTAATTGACCGCCTGCGTGCGCTTTACGCCCAGTAATTCCGATTAACGCTTGCACCCTCCGTATTACCGCGGCTGCTGGCACGGAGTTAGCCGGTGCTTCTTCTGCGGGTAACGTCAATTGCTAAGAGTATTAATCTTAACACCTTCCTCCCCGCTGAAAGTACTTTACAACCCTAAGGCCTTCTTCATACACGCGGCATGGCTGCATCAGGCTTGCGCCCATTGTGCAATATTCCCCACTGCTGCCTCCCGTAGGAGTCTGGGCCGTGTCTCAGTCCCAGTGTGGCTGATCATCCTCTCAGACCAGCTAGAGATCGTCGCCTAGGTGAGCCATTACCCCACCTACTAGCTAATCCCATATGGGTTCATCCGATAGCGCAAGGTCCGAAGAGCCCCTGCTTTGGTCCGTAGACGTCATGCGGTATTAGCCACCGTTTCCAGTAGTTATCCCCCTCTATCGGGCAGATCCCCATACATTACTCACCCGTCCGCCGCTCGTCAGCAAGAAAGCAAGCTTTCTCCTGTTACCGCTCGACTTGCATGTGTTAGGCCTGCCGCCAGCGTTCAATCTGAGCCATGATCAAACTCTTCAATTAAAAGTGTTTGATGCTCAAAGAAATCGAAAACTTAGCTATTCATAAATGAATTTACTTTTGTTGTTCACTCTTCAAGACTTGATACATCTAATATTTTAGAAGATATCGTCTCTGCGAGTGCCCACACAGATTGTCTGATAATTTGTTAAAGAGCAGTGCAACATTCGCTGCCGTTTCCGGTCTTCTGCGTTGTTGCGAGGAGGTGCATTCTACATCTTCCTCATTTGGTGTCAAGCGTTTATTTTCAAGGCTTTTCACTTTTTTTCTTGGTTCTCTTGGCTAACTCACTTAGCGTGGTTTGCCGTGACAACGAGGGCGCATTATAGGGAGTTTTGTGAAGCTGGCAACACTTTTTTTGAGTTTTTTTACTGACCGTTGAATTTTCAATCAAATTGCACTTAAAGCGCCAGTTTTCTGAGCGATTCGAAGCCAAAACTCGCCAAAACAGGTTTTAGTAATTCGCTATTCTCATCTTCTTTTAAGCAATAAGCGAAGCTAATTTCATTTGAACCTTTTATTTTCGCTTGATTTACGACCAACCACGCAGTTCTTCGTGCAATTGCAGCACCAGAATCGATAATTCGTGTGCCATCAGGTAAAACAGAAAGAAGTTCATCTGCTAATAAAGGGAAATGAGTACAACCTAATACCACTGTATCGGGGGGCTCTTTCATTTTTAACCAAGGTGTAAGAATTTTGCGAAGCTCATCTAAAGGAACCTCTTCACCATGAAGTTTTCTTTCTGCTAGTTCCACCAGCTCAGCCGAACCTAAAGAGTGAACTTTGCAATCAGTTGCAAAACGCTCAATAAGTTCGTGAGTATAAGGACGTTTAACTGTTGCTCTGGTCGCTAATAATCCAACCACACCGTTACACGTTAATTTAGCCGCTGGCTTAATAGCTGGAACAACACCCACAATAGGGATCTCTGTAAACTTGGCACGTAAAGCAGGAAGGCTTACTGTACTTGCTGTATTACAAGCAATAACAATAGTGGCGATATCATGTTTTTCAGCAACCGCGCTAACTATTCGAACAACACGGTCAATAATGAACTCTTGTGATTTTTCACCGTAGGGGAATGCTTCATTATCGAAAACATAGATATAGTGAGCCTCCGGTAGTTTTTCACGGATCTCACGATAAACAGATAAACCGCCAACCCCTGAATCAAAAACTAATACAGTAGGGTTAGCGGTAGATAGTGCATCAGAAGTTGTAACTTCCTGTGAGGAAGTATTCTCGTCCTGGCGTGCGATAGCCATAAGCTGTCTCATAATCTTTATCAAACAGGTTGGCTATTCTACCACGAATTGAGAGATGTGATGTAATAGGATATGAAGCAGTTAGATCCCAAATACTGACACCGCCTAAAGAAACAGGTTTAGCCGGATTTGTACCGAAATCTTTATCTGTACGCTGACCGATATAGTGATAAGTAATTCCCATATCCAATTTCTCAACTTGCCAATCAAGTTGATATTTCAGTTGTTGACGGGCACGACGATCAAGACGTTGATGCGTTTCTTTATTTCTTGCATCTATATATTGCAAGTTAAAGGTATGATGAAAAACCCAAGTATCCATTTCACCTGTAAATTCCACACCTTTAATTAACGCCTCTCCAATATTATGATTTTTCCATCCCTGAGTAGAATCAGCTTGAATAAGATTACTAACATCATTTCTATATGCCGTTAATCGCCACGCTACAGGTCCCGTTAATCCTTCAAAGCCTCCTTCCCACTGTTTACTCTTTTCAGGTTGTAAGTCTGGATTACTTCCCCATTCACTATAAAGTTGCATCAGTGTCGGAGCTTTAAATGCTGTGCCATAACCACCAATCACACGATAACCATCGACAAATTCCCAACCTAGGTTAGTTTGCCAAGTAGTATGCCAGCCATATTCTGAATGCTTATCAGAACGCACAGATGCTTCAGCTATAATTTCACCTAATTTCTGCTGTCCTGTTAGATATAAGCCAGTATTGTCGAAATGCTCTTTATTAGGAAATCCGTTAGAACCTGCTTTAATAGATTGACGCTGCCAATCAACACCACCACCAATACTGCCATTCCCTAATAAAAGGTGATTTCCCCACTGCACATTATATTGTTCAGAGTTGGTAAAACGGCTTCCTTTACCATAGCGACCATAACGAGGATCATAGTCATAATCTTTGGTGTAGTTATAGCTAGTATTTAAAGAAGAAGAATAGTTATCGTGATGAAATTTCACGCCACCATCATAGGTACGGCTAAACAGTGCTCTTGTATCCGTTAAGGTTTTATTATAACTGTCATGATAAGCATCATAAGCAGTGCGATTATCAAAACCATAAGCGCGTGCATATAAAGAAACGTTATCGTTAATATCGTGATTAACCCCTAACCACAGTGACTTATTCATAAAGCCATCGCGATCAGGTTGTGGATATCCACCGGTATTTCCATTCGCCTCTACATCATAACCTTTGGTATAGAGATAACTACCTGCAGCCGTTAATGTCGTTTTATCCCCGACTTTCTGTTTTACAGAGCCATCATATTCTTGATAACCATGAGAACCCATTGTGGCATTAAGCGTTCCTCCTTCTGTTTTTCTTTCTGTGAGGATATTAATCACACCGCCAATTGCATCTGAACCATAAACAGAAGAACGAGGCCCTCTTATATATTCAATACGTTGAACAAGAGAAAGGGGAATTTGGCTAATGTCGGAACTACCAGATACATTAGCCTGATTTAAACGCACACCATCCACTAAAATAAGAACATGACGAGATTCAGTCCCACGTACATAAATAGAGCTCACTTGCCCTATCCCGCCATTTTGCCCCACATCAATACCCGGCATTCTGCGTAATACATCAATAACACTATTACTCTGCCAACGATCGATCTGTTCACGTTCAACAACAGTGATAGGCGCTAGAATAGAAGAGTTAGGCTCTTGAAAGCGATTCGCAGTCACACTTAATGTATCGCTGTTATTCGCAAACGCACCAAAACTGCTCACCATGACACTCAAAGCCACACTCGAAGCTATACTTGAAATAAAGAAAACTTTTTTATTATTCATGAAAATCTGCATCCAACAGAATAAGTAGCAGGATGCCGCCAAAATTAAATAAAGCGCGTATTTAATTTAAGATGCGACAGGTCTTCGGCAGGTCTTCGGACTCTAGGTTAAATAAACAATTTTGTGTATTTAAGATAATGACTTCCCACCGCACTTATTAAGATGCTTTGTAGTGTCTTTTATTATCCTTGATCCTATTACCGCTGCGCGTCAGTTCTGGCTTTGCACCAGATTCCCTTTTCACTCCTATAGGAGACCGAATAACTATGCTACGATTTCAAATCCACTGAGTCCAGAAATTGAACATGAAGAATACTGGACATCTTCATGAGGATCTCTACAATTTCGCTCGCTTAACTTTATTACGGCCAAAAAAAGGCGAGATACCATGCAGAATTCATTACCAACGCAAACATATCAGTCTCAACTGAATGAAAAAACACAACGTCTACAAACAATGATGGCTCCTTTTAATGCGCCTGAAGCAGAGGTTTTTTCATCACCAGAACAGCATTATCGTATGCGTGCGGAATTCCGTATCTGGCATGAAGAAGATTCTCTCTATCATATTATGTTTGACCAAGAGACTAAGCAGCGTATTCGTGTTGATCAATTTCCGGTTGCCAGCCAGCTTATTAATAAAATGATGGCAGCCCTGTTAGCAGAAATAAAAGATAAACCGACACTCAGAAAGAAACTGTTTCAGATTGATTATCTTTCTACGTTGAGTAATAAAATTATTGTCTCGCTGCTTTATCACAAGAAAATTGATGAAACTTGGCAACAAGAAGCAATGGCATTACGCCAATCATTAATTGCTCAAGGATTTGATGTGCAATTAATCGGTCGTGCATATAAAACAAAAATTATGCTCGATAACGATTTTATTGATGAAGTACTACCCGTTGCTGGCAAAGAGATGATTTATCGCCAAGTTGAAAATAGCTTCACGCAACCTAATGCACAGGTCAATATTAAGATGTTGGAATGGGCATTACAGGCAACGGAAAATGCAAAAGGCGATCTGCTTGAGCTGTATTGCGGTAATGGTAACTTTTCATTAGCGCTCGCGCGTAATTTTGATCGTGTACTAGCAACAGAAATTGCCAAGCCTTCTGTTTATGCCGCGCAATATAATATTGCAATGAACCATATTGATAATGTGAAGATTATTCGCATGTCTGCAGAAGATTTTACTCAAGCAATGAATGGAGTAAGAGAATTTAAACGCCTAGAAGGGATTGATTTAACAGATTACCAGTGCGAAACCATTTTTGTTGACCCACCTCGTAGTGGTTTAGACGAGAAAACTGTAGAGTTGGTTAAAAGTTACCCTAGCATTTTATACATTTCTTGTAACCCAGAAACACTGTGTCATAATTTGGAAACGCTAATTAAAACACACAAAATCAGTAAATTAGCTTTATTCGATCAGTTCCCATATACCCATCACATGGAATGTGGCGTGTTATTAGAAAAAAGATAACTGCTTATTTCACTCGTTATAGATAAAAAACCTCCAATAGCACGAATAAAAACAAAAACACCAGCAAGGTAACTTGCTGGTGTCAAAATTTCGCTGTGTTTACAACAAAGAGATAAGTACAGACTAGTACTGTTCTGCTTGTGATGCTCTTTCAGCTTCTTCTGCCTGTATACGTAGGCGTTGACGCTGTTTGAACTGACGATAAATCCACAACGCAACGATAACAATACACACTGAAGAGAAGAAATTTGAACCCCATTCAGGGTTAACGGTTCTGGTGTAAGCGTTATAACCGAACAAGCCTAATAAAAAGAATGAAAAAATCAGCTTAGGCATACCATCGGTCATAGGTTGATTTAAATAGCGCTGATATAAACAGTAAACAGCCAAGATTAAACTGATGAGTGGGAAAACCGACCACGTCTCAATAAATGAATTAAAAAAACTCGAATAAGTACCATGTAAAGCGACACCAATGACTGTGGCAAGTAATAGCGTGCTTTTTTCACAGCGATTTTGTTCCATCATTTGTCTCCTTTCTGATGCGTTTTTTTCTTTATCTCTGGGTTATCTTGTAGAGGTATTTGCGTTTCTTGCTCACGTCGATACCAATAATAGGCACCTTTAGCAATCATTCGCAGTTGTATAACTAATCTTTCTTCTAATTGTTGACGCTTTTCAATATCGATATCCAGTGCTTCTGCGCCTGCACTAAATACAATAGTGACCATTGCTTCAGATTGCATTTCTGTAAAATAACGTGGCATATGGCTTTCTTGCTCAAGATAGTCTGCCAGTTCTGCAATAAAATGTTGGATCTCTCGTGCGACTGCGGCACGAAATTCCGCCGAAGTCCCAGAACGCTCACGTAATAATAATCGAAACGCATTAGGATTATTACCAATGAATTCCATAAAAGTAGCTACTGATGTTCTAATAACACTGCCACCTTTCGCAATACGTTGACGTGCTTGGCGCATTAATTGACGTAACATCAATCCACTTTCATCAACCATCGTGAGTCCTAGTTCATCAACATCTTTAAAATGACGATAAAATGAGGTAGGTGCAATACCAGCTTCTCTAGCCACTTCTCGCAAACTTAGGCTTGTAAAGCTACGCTCGGCACTGAGTTGGCTAAAAGCAGCTTCAATTAAAGAGCGACGGGTTTTTTCTTTTTGTTTAGCTCTGATGCCAATATTATTACTCACGGAAATCCTGATAATCCTAATTTGGTTTATACCCAATATATCAAACTTTGTTAAAAAAGCAGTGCGTACAATCATCTCTCAAGGCACATTCTCATAAAAACTCAACAAAGTGTGACTAATGCCCTTAATGTCAATTGGGCTATTATTCATTCTAATGTTAATATAGCGTTGTCGGTTTGTATAAAACAGGTCTCTTCCTATGCAACATTCTCATTTCGATGCAATTGTGATCGGTTCAGGTCCTGGTGGTGAAGGCGCGGCCATGGGGCTTGTTAAACAAGGAAAGCGCGTCGCAGTTATAGAACGTTATAACAAAGTCGGTGGCGGCTGTACTCACTGGGGAACTATTCCTTCAAAAGCCCTACGTCACGCAGTAAGTCGTATTATCGAATTTAATCAAAACCCGCTTTACAGTGACCAATCTCGTCTGATTAACTCCTCTTTCTCTCAAATACTTCGCCAAGCCAGTACCG
This sequence comes from Proteus sp. G2618, assembly GCF_009915995.1. Lineage (NCBI taxonomy): Bacteria > Pseudomonadati > Pseudomonadota > Gammaproteobacteria > Enterobacterales > Morganellaceae > Proteus > Proteus sp. G2618. The sequence goes on from NZ_JAABNI010000006.1 coordinate 7,813, forward strand.
TAATTAGTCAGCAGACTAAAATGCGTCAAGGTTTCTACGAGCGTAATAACTGTACAATGTATTCGGGCGAAGCGGCATTTATTGATGAGCACAGGATCAGCGTGCGTTATCCTGATGGTACTTGCGATATTCTTTCAGCAGATAACTTTATTATTGCAACAGGCTCGCGTCCTTATTGCCCGCCAGATGTCGATTTCTCTCATTCTCGTATTTATAACAGTGACACTATTCTCGATTTAGAGCATGAACCTCACCATGTCATTATTTATGGTGCTGGTGTCATTGGTTGTGAATATGCCTCTATTTTTAGAGGATTAAGAGTAAAAGTAGACTTAATTAATACTCGTGATCATCTATTGTCTTTCCTTGATCAAGAGATGTCTGATGCACTTTCTTATCACTTCTGGAATAACGGCATTGTTATTCGTCATAATGAAGAATACGAAAGCATTGAAGGTGTCGATGATGGTGTGATTGTTCACTTAAAATCAGGTAAAAAAGTCAAAGCAGATTGCCTACTTTATGCGAATGGTCGAACAGGAAATACAGATACTCTAGGCTTAGAAAACGTCGGTATTAAAACAGATAGTCGTGGGCTCGTTTCTGTTAATGCCCACTACCAAACCAGTTGTGAACATATTTATGCCGTAGGTGATGTTATTGGTTATCCAAGCCTAGCTTCAGCCGCTTATGATCAAGGCCGAATTGCGGCTTTAGCAATCACAACTGGAAAATCAGAAACACATTTAATTGAAGATATTCCAACGGGGATCTACACCATTCCTGAAATTAGTTCTGTTGGTAAAACAGAGCAACAACTCACTGCAATGAAAATCCCTTATGAAGTGGGTCGAGCTCAATTTAAACATCTAGCAAGAGCACAAATAGCAGGTATGAATGTGGGGAGTTTGAAAATTCTCTTCCACCGTGAAACCAAGCAGATTTTAGGTATTCACTGTTTCGGTGAGCGTGCAGCAGAAATTATTCATATCGGCCAAGCAATTATGGAGCAAAAAGGTGAAGGCAATACTATCGAGTATTTCGTTAATACCACCTTCAACTATCCAACAATGGCAGAAGCCTACCGAGTTGCTGCACTTAATGGTTTAAACCGCTTATTTTAATGCGTTTTGTTTTTCTGCATAAAATGCGGTCATATGTTCACGGATTGTCTCCGCTAACTGTTCATAACGATTACGCAAAGGCGATCCGGGACGATAAACCAAAATAATAGAACGTGATGGATTTGGATCAGTACATTCTAGATAACAAACCCCATCACGTTTTTGTTCTTGAGGTACAGATAAATCAGGTAATAACGTTATTCCACTACCAGCAGCGACCATATTACGCAAAGTCTCTAAACTCGTTGCTCTAAAATGCGTATCTTCTTTCGCGCCCGCTTGGAAGCAAAAACCTAACGCTTGATCGCGTAAACAGTGTCCATCTTCTAACATTAATAAACGCTGACCCGCTAAGTCGCCCATCGGCACAGACTCGCGTTCATGCCAAGGATGACCTTCATAAATCGCTAACTTCATTGGCTCTTCAAATAGAGGCACTTCAATAAATGGCGCACTCTCTTTTACCATTGCTAAAATTGCACAATCGAGTTTTCCGCTATCTAACTGAGCTAATAAGCTATGAGTTTGTGCTTCATGAAGATACATCTCTAACTTAGGGTAGTTTTTATGTAATTCAGGAATGATGTGGGGCAATAAATAAGGGCCAACAGTAGGAATAAGCCCAATATGTAAAGGCCCTGCCATACTTTCGCCTTGCAATGAAGCCATTTCTTGTAGCACTTTGACTTCACGTAAAACGGTTTTCGCTTGATCCACCAGCAACAAACCTTGTTGAGTAAACAGAACCTTACGGCTAGTTCTTTCAAGCAACATCACACCAAGTTCATCTTCAAGTTTACGAATTTGACCACTTAATGTTGGCTGACTCACATGGCAAGAATCTGCCGCACGACGAAAATGTTTATGCTCAGCTAGAGCCACCAGATATTCCAAGTCACGGATATTCATTGCAGATCCCATATTTATTGCTGATAGTTAATGTCTATAGATAATATAGTAACTGATAAATTTTTCTATCAGTCGAATGTTATTCTGTCTCTCTTTTTCAAAATTTTTTGAATAAACAACTCAAACAAAACTAATTACTTCATACTGTAAAAAATTCAAGATGAATATAGATATTATCGGCAATTTAAAATAAAAGAACAGAGTGATATTCACTCTGTTCTTTTTTAATAACAATAAGTTGTATCAGATAAACTCTTTTCTTATTTATTCATATCTAAAACTTCTTTGGCTTTTGCTATCGCATAAGCCACCTGTTTTTGAGAAACACCACCTTTTGCAAGGCGTTTATCTAAGCAAGATTGAAGCGATAAAATATCGTACACATCAATCATGATTTTACTGTTAAACATCTGTAATTCAGAAAGAGGGAGCTCTTCAATCGCTTTACCTTGCTCAATGGCGCAAACAACCACTTCACCCACAATATGGTGAGCTTCACGAAATGGCACACCTTTAGCAACAAGATAATCTGCCAGTTCAGTGGCATTCGCATAACCTTGTTTAGCCGCTTCTTCACAACGAGAACGACGGATTTGGATCCCATCAAGAACAAGAGTTGCCATATGCAAACAATCAGACCATGTATCGATGGCGTCAAATAGGCCTTCTTTATCTTCTTGCATATCTTTATTGTAAGCGAGAGGCAAGCCTTTTAAGGTCATCATCATGCCAGTTAATGCGCCTTGTACTCGTCCACATTTTCCACGGATAAGCTCCAGCGCATCTGGGTTTTTCTTTTGTGGCATTAATGATGAGCCAGAAGTCACTTTGTCTGATAATTCAATAAAGCCCGCTTCACCACTATTAAAGAAAATAAGATCTTCTGCAAAACGAGATAAATGCACCATACCAATAGCCGCAGAGGATAATAGCTCTAAGACATGATCACGATCGGATACGCTATCTAAGCTATTATTGGTTGCACTCGCAAAACCTAACCATTCCGCTAATTGTTCACGATCGATATCATAAGCCGTTCCGGCTAAAGCGCCACAACCTAATGGGCTGACATCTAAACGTTTTAATGCATCAGCTAAACGGCTTTCATCTCTGGCTAGCATTTCATTGTATGCTAAACACCAATGTGCAAAAGTGACTGGCTGAGCGCGCTGTAGATGGGTATAACCCGGCATCACAGCATTTTGATTTTGTTCTGCGGTGATAACTAAAGCTTTTTGTAGCTCAACAATCGCTTGGCGAAGATGAATGACTTCTTCTTTACACCATAGCTTTAAGTCTGTTGCGACCTGATCATTACGGCTGCGACCTGTATGTAATTTTTTACCTAAATCGCCCACTTTGGCAATAAGCTTACTTTCAACCCAGCTATGAATGTCTTCAGCATCACTTTGCAAGATAGACTGCGGGTTTGCCGTTACTTCTTCTGATAATTCATTTAATGCTTGCTCAAGTTGAGCTTGTTCATCTTGCGACAATACGCCAACTGTGACTAACGCTTTAGACCAAGCTACTGAGCCAAAGATATCCTGTTGTGCCAGTCGAAAATCAAACCGCAGTGAATCATTGAATTGTTTAAACCGTTGATCAGCTTCCTGACTAAAACGTCCACCCCAGAGTGCCATAATCGCTTCCTGTATTTATTCTGTGTAATAAAAAAGAGTGAGAGTGATGCTTGTTAGCACCACTCTATTGCTTTGCGTTATTTCTTGCTCAGTGCACGAATACGTGATGGCAGGGAATATAAACGGATAAAGCCTTCAGCATGGCTGTGATCGTAAACTTCATCTTCACCAAAGGTTGCAAACTCTTCAGAGTATAGGCTGTTGTCTGATTTCTTCTGAATAGCATTCACATGACCTTTGTAGAGCTCTAAAACCACTTCGCCATTCACATCTTTTGCCAGCGATTCAGCGGCAGCTTGTAGTGAAGCACGGATTGGCGTAAACCAACGTCCATCATAAGCCACATAAGACATCTCTAAGCCTAGTTGCTGACGCCATTTAAATGCATCTCTATCAAGAACAAGTTGCTCAACACCACGCAGAGCCGCCATCATGATAGTGCCCCCTGGGGTTTCGTAGCAGCCACGAGATTTCATTCCCACTAAACGGTTTTCAACAATATCAATACGTCCGATACCGTGTTTAACACCTAATGTATTTAGTGTATCTAAACATTCAAAAGGTGATTGTGTTTTACCGTTTACTGCGACCACTTCACCCGCTTTAACTGTAACCGTGACTAATTCTGGCGTTTCTGGTGCTTTCTTAGGATCAACGGTCCATGCCCAGCAATCTTCATTTGAAGCATTCCATGGGCTCTCTAATACGCCACCTTCTGTTGAAATATGCCATGCATTTTCATCACGGCTATAAATTTTCTCAAGAGTTGCTGTTGTTGGGATATTACGAACTTTTAGATAATCTAACAACGCTTCACGAGAACGTAAATCCCACTCTCTCCAAGGAGCAACCACTTTAAGTTGTGGAGCAAGTGCCGCATAAGTACTTTCAAAACGAACCTGATCGTTACCTTTACCCGTTGCACCATGAGCAACAGCATCAGCACCTAATTTTAATGCGAGTTCAACTTGTGCTTTAGCGATAACAGGACGTGCCATTGAAGTACCTAATAAATAGCTACCTTCATATAAAGCACCTGTTTTTAATACAGGATAGACATAATCTTTGATAAACTCTTCACGTAAATCAACGACATAACACTCTGAAGCACCTGAAGCTAATGCTTTTTGTTCTACACCCACTAAATCATCACGGCTTTGACCAACATCAGCAACAAAAGCGACAACCTCACAGTTATCATAATGCTCTTTTAGCCAAGGAATGATTGCCGATGTATCCAATCCGCCAGAGTATGCCAATACGATTTTCTTAATACCTTTAGTCATAGTGATAACCTTCAATTCCCAATTTGTTTAAATTCTGCCAACTACCAAATAGCGATAAGATTTCTAGAGTGATTTTTAAGCTAAAATTCGGGTTCCTACTGCAACACCATTAAATAATGTCGTCAGTTTTTCAGCATGGCGCCAGCTTGCGATTTCAACAGGTCGTCCTAACGTTTTAGCAGCTTCCAATGCTGCATTTACTTTCACTATCATGCCGTCAGTGATGATGCCCTGATCGATTAACATCTGTGCTTTTTCAGCTGACATCTCAGCAATCTTCTGACCTTTACCATCTAAAATGCCACTGACATCAGAAAGCAGGACTAAATCAGCACCTAATGTTTCAGCGATAGCGGTTGCCGCTTGATCAGCATTCACATTCATCAGCTCACCTTTTTCAGTCATCCCGATAGAACTGATAATAGGTAGATAGCCAGCACCTAATAATAAATTAAGTAAATCAGGAGAGCCGGGAGTTGCATTTCCTACATGACCTAACTCCTCATTGATTTGAGTAACTTTAGCTAATTGTCCATCACCCAAAGAAAGCCCCACACCATTAAGCCCAAACTTGGTTGCCCACGATAACAAGGTTTTATTGGCACTTCCGGCAAGCGCACCTGTAATAATGTCTATCTGATCTGCAGGTGTGACACGAAGACCTTGCTTTTTCATCACAGGCAATTGCAATTTACCCATTAACTCATCCACCAAACAGCCACCACCATGTACGATGACTAAAGGACGAGAATGCGTTGAACGATATTGTTGTAATGCAGTGAAAAACCGCGTTAACGCTTCTTCATTATCAAGGAGTACGCCACCCAGTTTGATAATTAATGGTTCCATGAAACTTCCCTACTCATTATTTAAATAAGTGATTCGGTTTCAGCGAAACCAAACCGAATGTTCATACATTGCACTGCTTGTGCAGCAGCTCCTTTCAGCAAGTTATCTTCAACACCTACCACAATCAGATGTTCACCTTGCTGAGCAAATCCGATATCACAAAATGCGGTTCCTACAACGGCTTTTAATGCAGGTAATCCTTTTTCATAAACACGCACTAATGGTTTATCTTGATAAGCATCTTCAAAGACTTGTCTTACATACTCTTGCGTCACTCCTGCTTTTAACTTACAGGTGATAGTGGCTAGGATCCCTCTCGCAAAATTGCCTAAATGAGGTGTAAAAATCACATCAATACCCAGATGTGTTGCAATTTCAGGTTGATGACGATGAGTAAACACGCCATAAGGTTGCAAACTCACCTCACAAAAACTGCTGGTTAAGGACGCTTTTCTACCTGCACCACTCACACCACTAGTCGCATTAATAACAGGCCACTGTGCTGTATCTAAAAGCCCCGCTTCCACTAAAGGTTTTAGTGACAGCTGAGAGACGGTTGGATAACAACCCGGCACAGCAATTAATTGCGCCTGACTAATAATGTCGGCATTCCATTCAGCTAATCCATAAACTGCCTGCGATAACCAATCAGTATTCTTATGCTCGAATCCATAGTATTGTTGATAAAAATGCTTGTTTTGTACTCGATAGGCGCCGGACAAATCAAATACCACACAACCTTGCTCTAAAAAGACTGGGGCAATGTCATGGCTGACTTCATGAGCAGTTGCGAGAAAAACAATATCAATGTTTTCAGCAGCTTTAGCGACATCAACCATCGGCTCAAGTGGCAGATCCACTAAACCACGATATTGTGGATGAAGTTCAGAAAAGCACTTTCCTGCATCTGCACTTTGAGCTGATACCATCAGTCTGCTCAAATTCACATGAGGATGCTGCTGAAGATAGGCGGCTAATTCAGCGCCAGTGTAACCACTTGCTCCTACAATCAGAGTATTTAACATGTCATTCTTACCTTGTACTATGAACACAAACCGATTAATGTATTTTTATTCAAAAAAAGTGCATGAATATTGATACTATTATGAAGAAAGGCTGTCAACAGTGAATATTAAATTACCTACATTTATTGAGATTTATCGTCAATTAATTGCAACACCCTCTATCAGTGCTACAGACGCTAAAAACGATCAAAGTAATGAAACACTGATTAACTTACTTGCTAATTGGTTGGAAACATTAGGTTTTTCAATTGAAATTCAACCTGTACCTGAAACACGAGGCAAATTTAACCTTCTAGCAACATTAGGAACGGGAAAAGGTGGATTATTGCTCTGTGGTCACACTGACACAGTACCGTTTGATGAAGGTCGTTGGACACAAGATCCTTTTACGCTGACAGAAAAAGAAAATAAGTTATATGGCTTAGGCACTGCTGATATGAAGGGATTTTTTGCCTTTATTCTCGATGCATTGCGAGATGTAGACACTAAGACGTTAACTCACCCTCTTTATATTCTCGCCACCGCTGATGAAGAAACCTCTATGGCAGGGGCACGTTATTTTGCTGCTAATACGGCAATCCGTCCTGATTTTGCCATTATTGGCGAACCCACATCGCTAAAACCTATCCGTGCACATAAAGGGCATTTATCAAATGCGATACGTATTACTGGACAATCAGGACACTCTAGTGATCCAGAGAAAGGCGTAAATGCGATAGAGTTGATGCATGAATCTATTACTCACCTTAGTACACTGCGCGATACGTTAAAAACTCGCTATAACAACCCTGCGTTTGTTATCCCTTATCCTACGATGAACTTTGGCTATATTAATGGCGGTGATGCAGCAAATAGAATTTGTGCTTGCTGTGAATTGCATATGGATATTCGCCCATTGCCGGGATTAACGTTACAAGATTTGGATGATTTACTTCACGAAACATTAGCGCCAGTCAAAGCACGTTGGCCGGGTCGTTTAAGTGTTGAGGCATTACACGATCCTATTCCGGGTTATGAGTGCCCGACCGATCACAAAATGGTCGCGGTGATCGAAAAACTATTAGGCGAGAAAGCGCAAACAGTGAATTACTGTACTGAAGCGCCGTTTATTCAAGATCTCTGCCCTACCTTAGTTTTAGGTCCAGGCTCTATTGAACAAGCACATCAGCCTGATGAATTTATTGATATGGCATTTATTGAGCCAACGCGTGAATTAATGGGGCAATTAATTGAAAACTTCTGTTTAACAGAGAAAGCTCAATAATGAAAAAACCCTATCAACTTATGTTGATAGGGTCTCTATTATACTCTAAATAATTCGAGTTGCAGGTAGGTGACTCGCTGAGCCTAGTCAACACCCCTGCAACTTGAAGTATGACGAGTATAATTAGGGATTAGCGTAACCAATTAGTCTTAGCAAGCTGAACAATTTCATCTCCTCGACCATTAATAATCGCCTTCATCATATACAGGCTAAAACCTTTTGCTTGCTCAAACTTCACTTCAGGAGGCATTGAAAGCTCTTGTTTTGCTGTGACTACATCTACAATCACAGGACCATCATGTTCAAAGGCTTCTTTAAGTGCATGATCCAGATCTTCACCTTTTTCTACTCGAATACCTTTGATACCAGACGCATTGGCAATAGCAGCAAAATCCGGATTATGTAAATCTGTGCCATCAGTTAAATAGCCACCAGCTTTCATCTCCATCGCGACAAAACCTAATACACTGTTATTAAAAATAATCACTTTGACTGGCAAATTCATTTGAGCTAATGAGATAAAATCACCCATTAACATGGTAAATCCGCCATCACCACACATTGCTACAACTTGACGCTTTCTATCTAACGCCTGTACACCAATAGCTTGAGCCATCGCATTTGCCATAGAGCCATGGTTAAACGATCCTAGTAAACGACGTTTTCCATTCATTCCAATATAACGAGCTGCCCACACTGTTGGCGTTCCGACATCACAGGTAAAAATGGCATCATCATTTGCTAGTTCACTTAATCGACGTGCCAAATATTGTGGGTGAATAAGTTCACGCTCACTGGGTTGTGCAAGTGCATCCAGATCTTGTCGTGCTTTGGCATAGTGTTTTAATGAAGCATCAAGGTGAGTGGTATCTGTTTTCTCTTTTAAGCGAGGCTGTATCGCATTTAGTGTTGCTTTAATATCGCCAATCATCGCCATATCTACATGGCAATGTGAACCAAGACTGCTTGGATTAATATCAATTTGAATAATATTGGCTTTTGATGGATAAAATGCCCGATAAGGGAACTGCGTACCTAATAACACCAAAGTGTCGGCATTTTCCATCGCATGATAACCCGATGAAAAACCAATTAGCCCAGTCATTCCTACACTATAGGGATTTTTCCATTCAATGTACTCTTTCCCCCGCAATGCGTGTACAACAGGGGCTTTTAAGGTTTGAGCCAGCTTAATCACTTCATCGCGAGCTTGAGCACATCCTGCACCGCACATTAAGGTGATGTTTTTTGCATTATTCAGTGCATCGGATAGTTTTTCGATTTCGAAACGATTAGGCATGGTGAGTGGAAACTGCAACGGATACCAATTTTCATGCGCATCTTCTGGGGCTGGTTTTAGTGCAACATCTCCCGGCAATACAACAACCGCAACCCCTTTTTTCAAAATAGCGGTTCGCATCGCAATGGCTAGCACTTGAGGGATCTGCTCTGGATTAGAAACTAACTCACAGTAATGACTACATTCGCGAAAAAGTTCTTGAGGATGTGTTTCTTGAAAGTAATTACTACCAATTTCAGCAGAAGGAATATGCGCAGCAATTGCTAACACAGGAACATGATTACGATGGCAATCAAAAAGCCCATTGATAAGATGTAAATTTCCCGGTCCACAAGAACCAGCGCAAACCGCTAATTGGCCATTAACTGCCGCTTCTGCCCCTGCGGCAAATGCCGCGACTTCTTCATGGCGGGTTCCCATCCACTCAATTGTTCCCATCTTTCGCAAGCTATCACTTAATCCATTGAGAGAATCGCCTGTTACGCCCCAAATACGTTTTACACCTGCATTATGGAGTACTTTAGCAATATAAGTTGCAACGGTTTGCTTACTCATGGTGATATTTTTCCTCAGTTTTGGGTAAATTGTGCCTCTGCGAGCTACACTTATCTCCTTCCCATATTCTGTTTCTCTTCCTAACCAGCTTGCAGAGAAAATTATCTTACTAACTCAAATATAAAGAATAACACTAATCACTATAATGTCACTGTCGTGATAAAGTGAGCACTGATAAAAATGTAAAAATAAAATATCACTTCCAAATACATTCATTAAACTTATAATAACCGCACCAAATAAGAATATATCTCATTAATAACGTATTATTATTTACTAAATGGTAGACAAAATTCATTTATAGGATTATTTTAATAATTAAAATAATTTTTAATAATGATTTTTCCCTTCACATCTTTATTAACAATTAAGCTGACTCATTTCAGCCTTACTCACTGTCTTTATTAAAAAATTTAACTTTCTTCTATTTGTTAATAAATTTATCACCATTGTATTATTTCATGAGCCATGAAAAAGAGGTATGAAATAAACATGACATTGGTCACGCTACCTTTTGCTTTTTGTCCTCTAGAATAAAGCCTGATTATTTTTCAACGGAGATTAACGGATGGACAAAAGTAGAAGTCCGATAAAGGTTTTCTTTATTAGTATTCTGGCAGTCCTTTTCTTAATTTTTATTTCACAATATGTCATTGGTAAAAAAGAAATTAAGATTGGCATTGCGGTAATACCTATTTTACCAATGCTATTTGCTGTAATTATTGGTATGTGTATATCTGCTGGATTTACCCGTAAAAAAATTAAAGTATGGGGTAAATTATTCACAGAAAAAGAAGAAGGCTTCTGCGGTAAAATGGTAGGTTTCAGCCTGCTTATTTTAGGTACACAATATGCAGGAATGATTGTTCCTAATATAAAAATGATTTTAAGTGTCGGCATTCCATTATTTGTTCAGGAACTTGGCAACTTATTACCAGTATTAATTGCGGTTCCATTAGCCATTAAATTTGGATTTGGTCGTCGTGCAATTGGTGCTTGTTCATCTATTAGCCGTGAACCTTCTATCGCTGTTATTCAAGGTAAATTTGGTACAGGCTCTCAGGAATATATTGGTGTATTAGCCATTTATTTATGTGGTTCTGTTATCGGTACTTTATGGTTTAGCGTATTAGGTAGTATTGCTCCATTAACTGGATTACATCCACTTGCTCTTGCAGCAGGGTCTGGCGTGGGTTCTGGTTCAATGTTAAGTGCAGCATCAGGTGCATTAATTAATGGTCTTGATGAAGCATTAGCACAGCAAGTATTAAGTGTTGCCGCTGCATCTAACTTATTATCTTCAGCACTAGGCGCACTGTCATTAACCTATTTAGGTTTACCTCTTTCAGAAAAAATTTATAAAATTTTCACCAGAGGCAAAACTGCATGAAAAATATAATTATTGATATGAAATTTGTATTCGTTGCTATTTTACTGGCAATGTTTACTCAAACGTTAACATCAGGGATCGCTCTTTATGCAATGTGGGATAGCTTTATTGCTATGTCATTAGTGGTATTTATTTCACTCGTTGCAAAACATTATTTACCTTCATCTTTACCAACATTTGCTTATGCAACAATTATCGGGATACTTATTTGTTTACCCGAAACTCCGATAAGAGATTTCTTTATTAGTTCTATTGGTAAAGTTTCTTTCTTATCTTGTTGTGTTCCTTTATTAGCATTTGCTGGTTTATCTGTTGGTGGTCAATTAGAAGAACTTAAGAAAATGTCATGGAAAGTTATTCTTATTTTCATGATTGTTTCAACTTGCTGTTTCTTTGGAGCATCAATCGTCGCGCAAATTGGATTTACTATCCAGGGAGTTATCTAATGAATAATATTTATAATGTCAGTGAAAAACTCTTTCAATTAAATGACTTTAGTAAAAAAACACGACAAGACTTACACAAAATACCTGAGTTATCAGGTGAAGAATATAAGACATCAAAGTATTGCCGTGAATTAATGGAAAGTTTTGGTTATCAAATTAAAACTTTTGATGGATATACTGGCTTCACAGCAGACTTAATTGTTAATTCTGAATTTCCATTAATTGCTATCCGTGCTGATATGGACGGATTAGAAATGCCAGACTTAACGAATAATGAACATAGTTCAGTTCACCAAGGTTGTGCACACAACTGTGGTCACGATACTCATATGACTATGGCATTAACCAGTGCTAAATATCTTGCCGAAAATAGAGAAGAGATGAGCGCGAACGTTCGCTTTATTTTCCAAATGGCTGAAGAAGATATGCGTGTACCTGGCGCTGAAAAAATGGTTGAACTCGGTTGCATGGAAGGCGTTGATGAAACTTACGCACTTCATAATGATGCAGCGATTGAAACAGGTTGTGTTCGCTTTAATGATGGTGTGATGTCATCTTATGGCTCAGCATGGACATTAGATGTTTATGGTGTTTCTGCTCATGGTTCAACACCGCACAAAGGTTTAGATGCCATTCGTGAAGCAACGCGCTTAATTGATTATATGGATTATGTTGTTGCGAAGAAAACAGATCCATTTAGCCCTGCTGTCTTTGGTTGTGGCATGATCAATGGGGGAACAATCCCTAATGCATTAGCTGATCACGTACAGGCTCGCGGCACTATCCGCTCTATGGATGAAAATACTGACCAAGTACTGAAAGCAAGTTTTGATGAAATCGTTGCACGCAGTACAGCTGGTGGATTTAAAACCACATTAAGCTATAGCGGGTACCCTGCTGTTGTGAATCATCCAACTGCACATCAGCGTTTATTAGATGCAATGCGTAAATTCTTACCTGAAGAAAATATTGAATCGAACGGTAAGCCAATGACAGGTAGTGAAGACTTTAGTTATATGGTTAACGCCACAAAAGGCAAAGTCGGTGCAATGTTCTTCTTAGGAAGTGGTAATCAAGCGAAAGGTATTAATAATTACCTTCACGCAAATCCTTATTTTGTCGATGATGATTGTTTATTAGTCGGTGCTCAGATTTTTGTTAATATTCTGACTCGCTAATCTCGATTATTCTGCCCTAAGCCCGTTATTGCCCCCGCAACAACGGGCTTTTTTATTTTGATGTCTATTCTGCAACGCTATTATTCACATTCACTGAACGTAAATCAGGCAATCCTTGGTATACCTCTTTACTGTGCCATTGGGTTTCCCATTGATCTGGCATCTGAATAATATTTCTATCAATATGCGGCGCATAAAGAGAAATAAACTCATGCATATAATCTTTCATATGGGTATGTTTACTAACACAGATATGGGTATAACTCGGTTGTACTAAATGATCGATATTAATACATTTTAATGCGCTACCATCTTCCGTTTCATCATAAGAGGCTGCCGCAATAACACCGATGCCTAAATGGCGCTTAACATAGTATTTAATAATCTCAGTATCCGTCGCTGTTAACGCCACCTTAGGCTTAAGATTATTTTTATAAAATACCTTGTCTAATTTAGATCCCCTTGTAAAACCAAAAACATAAGTAATCAGTGGATACTCTGCCATTTGCTCGATGGTAACCTGCTCATCATCTTTCAATAAAGCAAGAGGATGATCATAAGGAACTAATAAACTGCGAGTCCAACGATAACAAGGCAGTGTAATGAGATCTTCATAAAGGTGCATAGATTCTGTTGCGATAGCAAAATCCACATCGCCATTTTTAACCATCTCTGCTAGTTGAGCAGGTGCCCCCTGATGAAAATGTAGAGAAATATTAGGGTAATAGTGGCGAAAGTGATCAATCACATTCGGTAATGAATAACGTATTTGAGTATGTGTTGTTGCAATATGTAAATCGACTTTTTTATTACGATCTTCTTCAGCCACAATGCTTTTGATTCGATCAACCTGCCCAAGAATATCGCAAGCAATTTTATGAACCTCTTTACCCATTGGGCTTAAGGCTAATAAGTTATTATTTTTACGCACAAACAGTGACACACTTAATTCATCTTCTAATATTTTTAGTTGCTTACTAATTGTCGGTTGTGAGGTATAGAGTTTTTCAGCCGCATTAGTAATGTTGAAATTATTTTTTACGACTTCAACAAAGCTTTTCAGTTGATTAATATTCATAGAGGTACCTGGGTTAATCTGCACAAATGCGCGGTTAATTATTAATTTTATTAATTTTTATTCTAACTATGAGTAATGGGTAAACTATCTTTAATATCTCTGTCGTGATATCTCATCATACTATCTTGATTTAACCTTATAATAAGAATAGCGAGATCTATTCTATTATCCACACTTTCACTTTAACTATTCGAAAGAATAATAAATCAAAATAAGATGTTATTATTTTCTACTTACCTATCAACCTTTGTATTATGCATAATACTCATATAGTTGCGTTAGCCTGAATCAAAAAACAATAAACCAATCTAATACCTTGTTATTAAAATAAAATTTTAATTTTTCTCTTATTGTTTTATTGCAAATACTTTTGATTTACTTAAGCTAAATTTACAATCACTAACACCATAAATTTTACAGAAACACAGAATTACGTTATGATAACGATCACATTTTAATACTTAGGGGCTATGTTTTGTTATATCAAAACAACAAAGAAAACATCCTAATATCTTATTCAATCTCATCTATACTTAATAAATATTCTCTTATCTATTAGCTTAATATCACTATTTAATTTTGGTAGAAGTAAGCTGTTTTTTAGTGGATTTTTATCACTCACTCTTCTCGCTAACAAATAGTCACTTCATTTCTTTTAATTAATTGAATAACAAGAAATTACGAATACCTTAATAAAGGTCACTTAATATGAAAATGAAGAAAAAAAGAAATAAACCACTACAAATCAATGACATAACTATTATTGATGATAGTAAGCTCAAGAAGGCCATTACCGCTGCGGCATTAGGTAATGCCATGGAATGGTTTGACTTTGGTGTTTATGGCTTCCTTGCATATGTCTTAGGTCAAGTCTTCTTCCCGGGTGCATCTCCGGGAGTACAGATGATTGCCGCTCTTGCTACATTCTCCGTACCCTTCCTTGTAAGACCATTAGGGGGAGTTGTATTTGGAATGTTAGGAGATAAATTTGGTCGCCAAAAGGTTTTATCTGTCACCATTATAATAATGGCACTCAGTACGTTTGCCATTGGTTTGATCCCCGCTTACGAAACCATCGGTATTTGGGCACCAGTCTTATTATTACTCGCTAAATTAGCACAAGGTTTCTCCATTGGTGGTGAATATTCTGGAGCGGCGATTTTCGTTGCTGAATACTCACCAGACCGTAAACGCGGATTTATGGGAAGCTGGTTAGACTTTGGTTCTATTGCTGGTTTCGTCATGGGTGCAGGGGTCGTTGTACTTATTTCAACCATTATGGGAGAAACCGCATTTCATGAATGGGGATGGCGTATCCCGTTCTTCTTAGCATTACCATTAGGTCTTATCGGCTTATATTTACGTCATGCTTTAGAAGAAACTCCAGCATTCCAACAACACGTTGATGAAATGAATAGCGACGACCGTAAATCTATCCAAGATCCACCTCGTGTTTCATTACGGGAAATTGCATCAAAATATTGGAAAAGCTTAACCGTTTGTGTAGGTTTGGTGATTGCCACTAACGTGACCTACTATATGTTATTAACTTATATGCCGAGTTATTTATCTCATAATCTAAATTATTCGGCAGATCACGGTGTACTGATCATCATCGCGATTATGATAGGTATGTTGTTTGTACAGCCGGTTATTGGGTTACTGAGTGATAAAATTGGTCGTAAACCGTTTGTTATCGGTGGTAGCATTGGGTTATTTATCCTTGCTTACCCTGCATTTATGATGATTAACAGTGATGAAATCGGCTTAATTTTCTTAGGACTATTAATTCTTGCCGTTCTACTCAACTGTTTTACTGGGGTTATGGCATCAATTTTACCGGCTATTTTCCCAACCCATATTCGTTATAGTGCATTAGCAATTGCTTTTAATATTTCGGTACTAATTGCAGGGGCAACACCAACAGCGGCAGCTTGGTTAGTTGAAGCAACCGGTGATTTATATATGCCTGCTTATTACCTGATGATTGTCGCTGTTGTTGGCTTAATAACAGGTATCAAGATGATCGAAACCGCAAATAAACCTTTACGAGGTGCAACACCTGCGGCATCGGATAGATCAGAAGCTAAAGAAATTCTGTCTGAGCATTATGATAATATCGAACAACGTGTTGAAGATATTGAAGCAGAAATAGAAACATTACAGAAAAAACGCCAAGCCCTAATCGATCAACATCCTAAGTTAGATTAAGAGAGGTTACATGCACCCGTCTTCTGTTCATTTAGTCTGGTTTCGTAATGATTTAAGAGTGACGGATAACAAGGCACTCTTTAACGCTTGCCAAGATAAACAAGCACAGGTGCATGCTCTTTTCACCATAACGCCTGAACAATGGAAAGTTCATAATATGGCTTTGTCATGTCAGGCGTTTATTCATGATGCTTTACTTGATCTTTCAATATCGCTGGCAAAACTGAATATTCCACTAACAGTAGTGATTAGCGATACTTATTCAAATGCAGCCGATAAAGTGGCTGAATATTGCCAACAACATCAAGTTACCGCGCTTTTTTTCAATCACCAATATGCCCTTAATGAACAACGTCGTGATAAAAAAGTCACTAAGTTACTAGAAAATAAAACAACCGTTTATGCTTATCATGACAATGTGTTTATTCCACCGGGTAATGTAGTCACACAACAAGGGGAGATGTATAAGGTTTTTACTCCCTTTAGAAATGCATTTTTACGACTCTTTTTTTCACAAGATAATGCTTCGTTACCTATTCCAGAAATAAGAGCACATCAAGAAACAGTATCTCCTTTAAAAGCGCTACTTTTTTCACTTGAAAATACAAACGCATCTTCTTTTGTCGCCACGGAAGAAGAAGCACTTAAACGCTTAAAACAGTTCTGCTATGAAAGTGTTCCACATTATGCAAAATGGCGAGATATTCCGGCAGTTGATGGCACAAGTCGATTATCTCCCTACCTTTCTGTCGGTCTGTTATCTATTCGCCAATGTTTTAATCGTCTTTACCAAACTGAACCTGATTTCTTAGAAAACAGTACATCAGGCGCATTTGTTTGGTTTAACGAGCTTATTTGGCGAGAGTTTTACCAACACTTAATTGTGGCAAATCCCAATTTATGCAAACACATTGCTTTTCAGCTTTGGACAGAAAAAATCAATTGGCGTAATGAACAAGATGAATTTAACGCTTGGACTCAAGGCTTAACAGGTTTTCCGATTATTGATGCAGCAATGCGACAGCTTAACCAGACAGGTTGGATGCATAACCGCCTACGTATGCTCACGGCGAGCTTTCTTATCAAAGACTTGTTAATTGATTGGCGTTGGGGTGAGCGTTATTTTATGTCGCAACTTATTGATGGCGATTTCGCATCAAATAATGGGGGCTGGCAATGGGCCGCATCAACAGGAACAGATGCCGTACCTTATTTTCGAATTTTTAATCCAACTACCCAAGGACGAAAATTCGATCCGGATGGTGAATTTATCCGCCATTGGCTTCCTGAACTCGCCAATGTGCCTAATCGATATATTCATACCCCTCACGAATGGTCAGCAAAAACTAATAATTCTCTCGATTATCCATTGCCTATAGTTGATCACACAAAAGCACGAATAAGAGCGATTGAGTCTTATGAAAAGGCAAAAAAAGGGTAAGATAGTAAAACTTTATTTATTGATAACTGGCTCAATATTGTGAAAACCCCCCAAATTTCTGTCATCGTTCCTATGTTTAATGAAGCGTCTCGTATTACGAGATTATTGGATAGTGTGATCACTCAAACTTTCACCGATATTGAAGTCATTATTATTAATGATGGTTCGACAGATAATAGTGCTGAAATCGCAACGTCTTATTGCCAAAAAGATGCACGAGTGAAGCTTTATCATCAAACTAATCAAGGATTATCCAGCGCAAGAAATACAGGTTTAAAATATGCTCAAGGTGAGTGGATAGTTTTTTTTGATAGTGATGATTTTATTAAGCCTGAATTACTCGCACATTGGTATCAATTAGCTATTACCCAACACGTTGATGTTTTAATTGGCAATGGTGAACGATTCAATCCAAGTGATCTTAAAAAGCACCAAAGACCAATCCACCAACGACAGCCTTATCAAAAAGTCATAAAAGGTAGTGAGTGGATCATTCATGCCGTCACTCAACATCAATGGCCACATTTCGTTTGGTTGCAGTTAACTCGGCATGACTTAATAAAAAAACATCAACTTCAATTTATTGAAGGTCTTTATCATGAAGATATTTTGTGGACAATGCAATTAGCGCTTGTTGCAGAGCGAATAGGTTTTGATAACCAACCTCTCTATTATTACTGTGCTAATCCTGACTCTATTACACGTAAACCCGACCAACAAAAAGAAGCTCAACGAACACAAAGTTATTTACAGATAATCTTACAGCTATTAAAAGAAGCAGATAAACAATCTGATCAGTTATTAGCAAAAGCACTCCGCCAACAGGCAGTTCGTGAATTAGGCAGTTTTTTTATTCTTTTTCGTAAATGTTGTGATGCAAAAAATCAAAAAATAATCGCAAAACAATTTTCTACTTATTCTTTATTTTCCTCTCTCAATAAAGGCGTAAATAATTGGCATCAACGCTGGTTTATTTTTCGTGTTAACTGCATTTTATTTATCGCCTCTTTGAAATAAGTAAGCATAAAAAAAACAGCGCTGTTATTAAGCGCTGTTTTAGTTTCTAAATACGGATTGCTCTAGCCTGTGTTACGCATACCAGCTGCAATACCAGCAATTGTTACCATTAGCGCTTGTTCAATACGTGGATCAGACTCGCTATGAGTACGAGAGCGCTGTAATAACTCAGCCTGAAGTACGTTTAATGGATCGGTATACACATTACGTAGTGCAATAGATTCCGCAACCCATGGTAAATCTGCCATTAAGTGCTCATCTTTTGAAATGGCCAGGACACTCTTAATATCATCGGAAAGTTGTTGGCGTAATTTAGATCCTAATGGCCATAAACGCTCTTCAACTAAACGTTGATCGTAATATTCCGCCAACCATAAATCTGCTTTAGCGTACACCATTTCCAACATCGCAATACGTGTATTAAAGAACGGCCAGTTCTCACACATATCGTCTAATACCGCTTGTTTTCCGCTATCAATTTCATGTTGTAATGCAGCGCCAGCACCCAACCAAGCAGGTAGCATTAAGCGGTTTTGAGTCCATGCGAAGATCCACGGGATAGCGCGCAAAGTTTCAACACCTCCAGTAGGGCGACGTTTTGCAGGACGTGAGCCTAATGGTAGTTTACCCAATTCGCCTTCTGGCGTTGCCGCTCTAAAGTAAGGAACAAAGTCTTCTTGTCCTCGTACATAGTCACGATACATTGCACAAGAAACGTCAGATAAGGAATCCATTACCTCAATCCAAGGCGCTTTTGGCTCTGGTGGTGGTAATAAATTCGCTTCTAAGATTGCACCTGCATAGTGAGCAAGGCTACTGATGGTGACTTGTGGTAATCCGAACTTAAAGCGGATCATTTCGCCTTGTTCTGTCACACGCAGGCCACCTTTTAAACTTCCTGGTGGTTGAGAAAGTAATGCTGCATGTGCTGGCGCACCACCACGACCAATCGTACCACCACGTCCGTGGAATAGTGTTAATGTCACACCTGATTTTTCACAGAGCTTAATTAATGCATCTTGAGCACGATATTGTGCCCACGATGCTGCCATCACACCCGCATCTTTTGCTGAGTCTGAATAGCCAATCATCACCATTTGTTTGTCATCAATTAAATCGCGATACCAAGGAATATCAAACAAACGGGTCATTACGCTTTCAGAATTATTTAAGTCATCAAGCGTTTCAAATAGAGGGGCAACTGGTAATCGAATATTCGCGCCAGCTTCTTTCAGTAATAGTTTTACAGCTAATACATCAGAAGGCACTTTTGCCATTGAAATCACATAAGAGGCGATAGAATCTTTAGGTGATTCAGCAATCACACGGCAAGTCTCAAATACTTCTTGAGTCGCTGCACTTGGTTGCCAATTAGTTGGGATCAGCGGGCGCTTAGAACTTAATTCTTCAAGTAAGAATGTTTGTTTTTGCTCTTCAGACCAACTCGCGTAATCACCAAGCTCTAAATACTGTGTCAATTCAGAGAGTGCTTCGGTGTGATTGGTACTTTCTTGGCGAATATCGAGCTTAACTAGCTGTAAGCCAAAACAACGGATACGACGTAATGTATCTAACAGTTGCCCATTAGCGATAATACGCATACCGCACTGAGTCAGTGATTGATAGCAAGCGTATAACGGTTCCCAAAGTTGGGCATTATCAATTAACAATCCTTCAGGAGGTAGAGATTGCTGTCCTTTAATGCGTTGTTCTAAATAATCACGAGTGACTTGTAAGCGAGTACGCAATTGTTTAGCAATTTCACGGTATGGCTCTGCAACTTCAGTACCACCTGCTAATTCGCGCAGCTCAGGGGTACTTTCTGTCATTGAAAGCTCTGAAACAAGAACTTGAATATCATTTAAGAATAAATCAGCGGCTTTCCAACGGCTTAATAGTAAAGCATGGCGTGTGATCTCAGCCGTCACATTTGGGTTACCATCACGATCTCCACCCATCCATGAAGTAAAACGAATAGGAGAAGCTTCTACGGGTAAGTTGTAATCAATGGATTCTTTAAGCTGCTCATTAAATTCACGTAAAAAAGCAGGAACACCTTCCCATAAGCTATTTTCAACAACCGCAAATCCCCATTTCGCTTCATCAATAGGTGTTGGGCGAATTTTTCTAATTTCATCAGTGTGCCATGATTGGGCAACTAACTGACGCAGACGGCGCATAATATTAGTACGCTCATAATCTGCTAGATCATCGTGGTCGAGTTGAGATAAACAGGTATTTACCTCAACCAGCTTATGAATCAGTGTACGACGTGCGATTTCGGTTGGGTGTGCCGTTAATACCAGCTCAATAGAGATTTGCTCTACCGCTTCTTTTAATTGCTCGTCGGTAAAATTCTTATCTTTTAGTCTGGTGATCAGTTTTGCCAATGCCACAGGATTACTCGCTGCTTCACCGTGAGGTGAAATGCTATGGTATTGTTCTGCCACGTTCGTCAGGTTTAAGAATTGATTGAATGCTCTAGCAACAGGTAATAATTCATCATTAGAGAGATTCTGTAACGTCAGCAACAGTTTTTGTCGCTGAACTTCATTACCCGCTCGTGATGATTTAGATAATTTTCGAATAGATTCAACTTTATCTAAAATTTCTTCACCGAGCGCTTCTTTTATCGTATCTCCAAGTAGCTTGCCAAGCATACTGACATTGCTACGCATAGCAGAATATTGTTGATTCATAAGACTCCTGACCTTGTCTTTGTGGCGGTAACAACATGCTTCTTCCTATTAGAAAAGTCATGTCCTCCCAGTTGTGTAATTAACTTTCATTTCTGATGTGACTTTATTTTGATTTTTGTGATAAGCCACACTGCTTTTTTTACTTAGCCTACTATTCATATCAGAAAATAATCGTTTTGGGGGATTTTTCTGAAATTTAATTACGGCTTTAGTCTTATAAGAATGGCTAATATTCATGCTGTTCTAGCTCAATTTTAGCAAGAATAAGGACTTTTTTTCGTTTCTTATCTACTAAGAAGAGTTTTTTACTAGAAAGG
Organism: Proteus sp. G2618; assembly: GCF_009915995.1. Lineage (NCBI taxonomy): Bacteria > Pseudomonadati > Pseudomonadota > Gammaproteobacteria > Enterobacterales > Morganellaceae > Proteus > Proteus sp. G2618. Next base: position 29,545 of record NZ_JAABNI010000006.1, read on the forward strand.
GAGTGATACGTGAAAATTTATCTGGCGGAAAATTTAGATGATTTTTTTTAATATTGATAAATTGTCTGGTCTATTTTTTTGATTTGTAGCTAATTTCGCTGGTGGGGCTATAACTCGTGTTTCTATTTCATCGCTTATTTTATTCTTTTTTACATTTTTACTAGATCACGATTTCCGATTAAGATCCTCATAAGATAAAAACGAATAAAGCGCTGAGTATCAGCGCTTTAAGTTAAAAATAACGAATTGTCTTTCAGTAAATTAAGTTGTCTGTTGTAAATAATGTGGTTAATCGAATTGTACTCTTAATAACGTTCAAACACGTTGTAACCGTACTTCAACTTCCACTCAAGACGCTTAAATTTCACATCATGAGCTACTGACAAAAGTTCTCTTTAGCTTGATGGTTTACCTCCGTCATTTCATTTCTTAGTGGGACAATCTGTCTTACTACCTTTGACATCAATCGCTCCTTTGTGACTAGAGATAATTCAAGTATAGCCAAAGAATTTAAAAAAATTGAGTGATATGACACAAAAATGACAAAAGATTATCAGCAAAAAATAACCTGCCGATAATCTTTATAAAAGAGAAAAAATTAAATTACAGTAACTGAGAAAGGCGGTTTAAATCTGACTGAATTGCGCCTGCGGTCACGTCTCTTCCAGCTCCCGGCCCTCTGATCACAAGAGGGTTATCACGATACCAACGGCTTTCAATCGCAAATAAATTATCACCCGGTAATAGCGAGGCAAGAGGATGATCTTTTCTCACCGCTTCAACACCGACTTTTGCTTTACCATTAGCATCAAAACGGGCGATATAACGTAATACCATATCCATTTCATTTGCGGCAGCTAATCGTTGTGCCATTTGTTCATTGATCAATGCACTGTTATCAAAAAACTCTTCTAGTGAACCAGTTTCAGCTTGTACAGGTACTAAAGATTCAACTCGGACTTGTTCTGGCTCGATGTCATAACCAGCTTCACGAGCAAGAATAACCAGTTTACGCATCACATCTTGCCCTGATAAATCAATTCGTGGATCAGGCTCGGTTAATCCTTGTTGCCAAGCTTGTTCCACCAGCTCACTGAAAGGCACTGTGCCATCAAATTGCAAGAATAACCAAGAGAGCGTGCCAGAAAAAATACCGCTAATTGATAAAATAGTGTCACCACTTTCACGCAAATCACGCACTGTATGATTAATCGGTAAACCCGCACCGACTGTTGCGTTATATAACCAATGGCGACCTGTTTTAGAAAAGGCATCTCGTGTGGCACGATAACGTACACTTGAAGCCGAGCCAGCAATCTTATTTGCACTGATAACATGAAAACCGTAGCTAGCAAAATCTTCATAAGAGGTAGCAAGAGACTCATTAGCCGTAATATCAACAACCACTAAATCATCATAAGGATGAGCTCTCATCCAAAGATACAGCGACTCTTCATTATGCTCTGTAGCTTCCTCATCAAAGAAAGCCAATGCACGGCTTGGATTAATCCCTTGATAATCAAGTAAACTACGACGGCTATCAACGACACCCGCAAGAATAAATTCAAAATCACTACGTGCTGACAAAGGCTCTTGTTCGCGAGCAAACAACTCTAACCAACGTGAACCAATATTCCCTTTACCAAACAGCACTAAGCCAATCTGTTTTTCAGCCCTAAATAGCGTTTGATGTAAACCTTGCAGTAGATGCTCGGTATAATTACGTAACACTGCAACTAAGCTGATGTTATCTTCAGCATGCCAAATAAATTCAACAGGTTGATCTTTAAGTTGTTGATAGAAACGATGACAATGGAGTGGATTTTTACAAACACCTGCCCCCACTAAAGCCACTAGTGAAAAACCTTCTCGTAGATGTAATTTTCCCGGTAAAACCGCATCTTGTAATACATCTAATGCACTGTTAGCGACTTCACTGGTATAGCAAAGCTGTAAAAGTTGGCTGTCTTTATCAACACCAGTAGCTAAAGGACGGATTTGTGCACGTTTAAGTAATTCATCAACCTCTTTCGCCACTTGTTCAAAGTTTTGATGAGATGGAAGTTGGAGTTCAATCAAACAAACATCATCATGACTAGTAACGATTTTCGCACCCGTTCCTGATGCCAAAACACGTTCTATACGAGTTGAACCCTGTTCTGGTTGATAGCTACAACGAAGTTGCAAATCAATATTACTACCTGAAACAGGTTGAAGTGTGCGTGTATGTAAAACTGGGGCAGCCAATCGAGCCAATTCGCTCGCTTCATCTAAACGCAACAATGGCAATAAACAAGCATCTTTAACTTTACGAGGATCCGCACTATAAACACCCGCAACATCACTCCAAATTGTTACTTTACCGACATCCGCTAAAGCCCCAACTTGTGTGGCAGAGTAGTCGCTACCGTTACGACCTAATAAGACCGTTTCACCTTGTTGGTTGCGACTGATAAAACCGGTTACGACAAAACGGCTTTCGGGGTGTTTAGCTAATAGTGATTGTAATAATGGACGAGATAAAGTTTCGTTCACTTGAGGCTGAGCCGCTCTCTCAGCACATAAAAATTCACGCGCATCTAACCACACACTAGGTAAACCTTGCTCTGTAAGTAATCTCGCCATTAATCTTGCAGACCAAATTTCACCGTGGCCGACAACTTCTGCATAAGTCGCGTCTGTGATAGGTTTATCCAACAAATAGCTTAAGCGTTCAAGATCAGCAATAAAGGCTTGAGAGAGTAATTCTGCATTCTCTTTTGAAAGTAGCCCTTCAATTAAAGATAACTGGTAGCGACGCAAAGTTTGCTGGACTTGATGGGCAGAAATACGATCACTTTGGCTAAGTTTCAGCCAGCTAATCAACTGATTCGTCGTCGAGCCCGCCGCAGAAACCACCATTAGGTCATTAGGTTGGCTATAGTTCGTCATGATATTCACGACACGTTGATAACATTTTATGTCTGCAAGACTGCTACCACCGAATTTATGTAACTGACGGCAAATCGGCTCCGCCTGTTGTTTAATCGCCACTACGCTCATGATCCATGGTTACCTTTTAGTTGCTGCATCAAACGCACTTTGCAAATCGTTAATTAAATCCTGACTATCTTCAATACCCACCGAAATACGAAGTAATGAGGGGCTGATCCCTGCTATTTTTTTCGCTTCTTCTGACATACCTGCATGTGTCATGGTGGCAGGGTGACAAATTAAGGTCTCTACCCCACCTAAAGATTCTGCCAGTGTAAAGAGTGTTAATTGAGATAAAAAGAGTTTAATCACATCCAATCCCCCTTTTAACTCAAAACTTAACATCGCACCGAAACCTTGTTGCTGTTTTTTTGCTATTTGATGACCAACATGATTTTCCAGTGCGGGGTAATACATTTTTTCGACTAAAGGCTGTGTTTGTAAAAACGCCACTAATGCCTGTGCATTTTCTTGTTGAAGTCGAATTCGAGGCACTAATGTTCTTATACCTCTTAATAATAAATAGCTATCAAATGCACCAGAAGTGACGCCAATATTATTCGCCCACCAGCTTAGCTCCTCAAGCTGTTTCTGACACTGACAGATAACAACACCTGCGACAATATCTGAGTGTCCATTGAGATATTTTGTACATGAATGCACAACAATATCTGCTCCTAATGCTAATGGCTTTTGCAAAACAGGGCTCATAAAGGTGTTGTCAGCAACCACTAAAGCACCTTGCTGATGAGCAAGTTCACTGATTTTTTGAATATCCGTTATTCTTAAAAGAGGATTACTTGGTGTTTCGATAAAAACAATTTTGGGTTGATGCGCTAAAGCCTGCTTAAGTGCGACATCATCATTTTGATCAACAAAAATCACACGGTAGGCACCACGCGCTTGTTGACTGTTAAAAAGGCGATAACTTCCCCCATAACAATCATGAGGTGCAACAATCACATCGCCAGGTTTTAGAAAAACGGTGCAAATTAAATGAATTGCGGACATCCCACTGCTAGTGACAACTGCCCCGACTCCACCTTCTAGCTCTGCTAATGCCTTTTGCACCATATCGCGAGTTGGATTACCTCGACGAGAATAATCATGATCGCGAGGCTGATTAAATTCTAAAAAATTATAGGTACTAGAAAGATAGATAGGCGGTACGACACAACCAAATTGAGTGTCTTCATTTAGCCCATTATGGATAGCAATTGTTGCTGTTTTCTTCGTCATACAGGCACCTTGTCACAGCGATAAGTGGAGAAGTCTACAACAGCATATCCAATTAGACACCAAGACGTCAATACATCTAGCCATCTAAACTCCTTTACGGATAGATTAAGTAATGGAATAATACATAAATTAAGAATATCGCCAGTGCTATTACTTTTTCTCTCACCTTCAGCTAGAAGGGTCGGTGGTTTTAGAAAAGTCATGATAAACTGGTATTGCCCATCAGAATGTGGGTTAACCCTATTCTGACTTCAACTAAATGATATTAATTAAGGTAATCCATGGCTGAATGGAACGGTGAATATATCAGCCCTTACGCTGAGCATGGCAAAAAGAGTGAGCAAGTTAAAAAAATTACAGTTTCAATTCCATTGAAAGTATTGAAAATTTTGACTGATGAACGCACTCGCCGTCAGGTTAATAACCTAAAACATGCAACCAATAGTGAATTATTGTGTGAAGCATTTTTGCACGCATTTACCGGACAGCCTCTCCCAAATGATGAAGACTTACGTAAAGAACGTAACGATGAAATCCCTGAAGAGGCAAAAGAAATAATGCGCCAGCGCGGGGTTGATCCCGATACTTGGGAGTATTAATCAGCGTCAATTTTTGATTTATTGCTTGATTAACACGAACAAAAAAGCCCAAAGCAAAAACTTTGGGCTTTTTTTCAATTCCGAACTGTCTACAAGATGTCAAGCTAGGCTGACATCTTGTGACAACAAATATCTTATTTGCTGCCTGGAATTTTGAAGCGTTTGTTGAACAGATCAACACGGCCACCAGTTGCAACATCACGTTGTTTACCAGTATAGAATGGGTGGCATTTGTCACAAACGTCCAGATTCAGGTTATGACCTGCAGTGGAGTTGATTTTCATAACGTTACCGCAAGAACAAGATGCAGTAATTTCTTCGTATTTAGGATGGATATCTTTTTGCATGGAAAACCTCTACTAAGGCCGTGTCGCCATTCAGCCCACAGCCGAACACCACACGTCGTGTTGATTGAAATTAAGTGTTTGGTAATTTATCTACCAAAGGGGGCGGATCATACAGAATATCCACTAAACGCGCAATGAAATCTGCACACTTTTTGTGATATTCTTAAGGTCATCTTTTCGCTAAAACTCTCGGAAACCCTGATATGACTATAGTTCAGGTAATTTTGCCTGTACCACTGTTCTCCTCTTTTGATTATCTGTTACCGGAAGGGATCGACGCCCCAGTTGTTGGTAGTCGGGTGATCGTACCTTTTGGTAATAAACGCCGCTCTATTGGTATTGTCAAAGGACTCAGTACACACAGTGAGTTTCCTCTCGAAAAGCTAAAGCCTATTGATGAAGTCCTTGATAGTGAAACACTCTTTCCGGGTGTTTTATGGGATATGCTAAATTGGGCATCGGCTTATTATCACTATCCTTTAGGAGAAGTGTTATTTCATGCTATGCCGATTTTATTACGACAAGGAAAACCCGCAGAATTCACACCATTATGGCAATGGTATGCCACAGAAGAAGGGATTAATCTCGATCTCAACAGTTTAAAAGGTGCGAAAAAACAGCAACAAGCATTAGCGGCCCTTCGACGTACACCGTTATATCGCCATCAACTTGATGAATTTGAGATCACAACAGCAACACTCAATAACTTAAAAAAGAAAGAGTTTGTGGATCTCCGTCCTATTCAACCGGCTCCGATACACTGGCACAACAGTCTTGCTGTTCAAGGTGAACGCTTTAAATTAAACACAGAACAAGCTGTTGCAGTAGGAGCAATCACAGCTCAGGCAGATCAATTCTCACCTTGGTTATTATTGGGTATTACAGGTTCAGGCAAAACTGAAGTTTATTTAAGTGTATTAGAAAAAATTCTCGCACAAGGTAAACAAGCACTGGTACTGGTGCCTGAAATTGGCTTAACACCTCAAACAATTCGTCGTTTTAAAGCACGCTTTAATGCCCCAGTGGATGTGCTTCATTCAGGATTAAATGATACTGAACGCTTAGCTGTTTGGTTACGAGCAAAACGAGGTGATAATGCCATTATTATCGGTACGCGTTCGGCACTTCTAACCCCTTTTCAGCATCTTGGCATTATCATTATCGATGAAGAGCATGATGGCTCTTATAAGCAACAAGATGGTTGGCGTTACCATGCTCGCGATCTCGCCGTTTTCCGCGCAAAACAAGAAAATATTCCTATCGTGATGGGAACCGCAACCCCATCGATTGAAACCAGTTTTAATGTTGAGCAAAAAAAATATCAACAACTCACTCTGACTCAACGTGCAGGTAATGCAAAACCCGCAACAGAGCATTTAATAGATTTAAAAGGGCAACCACTGACAACGGGGTTGTCTCCAATCCTTATTAAAGCGATAAAAGAGCACCTTAATGCAGGTAACCAAGTGATGCTCTTTTTAAATCGCCGTGGATTTTCGCCTGCATTGTTATGTCATGAATGTGGTTGGATAGCAGAATGTCCTCGCTGTGATCACTATTACACGATCCATCAAAAAAATGGCATGTTACGTTGCCATCAATGTGATAGTCAGCGACGAATTCCAGCACAATGTCCACAATGTGGCTCAACTAATTTAATGCCAGTAGGATTAGGAACAGAACAACTTGAACAAGGGATTGGTGAATTATTTCCTGATACGCCAGTGACACGAATTGATAAAGATACAACAAGTCGCAAAGGCGCTTTAGAGCAACAACTGGAAGATATTTACCAAGGTGGCTCACGTATTCTTATCGGTACACAGATGTTAGCCAAAGGGCACCACTTTCCTGATGTCACCTTAGTGGCTTTGCTTGATGTGGATGGCGCTCTGTTCTCCAGTGATTTTCGTGCAGCTGAACGCTTTGCTCAGCTTTATATACAAGTATCAGGTCGTGCTGGCCGTGCAGGTAAGCAAGGCTCGGTGTATTTACAGACTCACCAACCCGATCACCCTCTTTTGCTGACACTATTAGAAAAAGGTTATGATGCTTTTACTAAAGAAGCTTTACAGGAGCGACAAGCGACTTTTTTACCACCTTATTCTAGCCATATAATGATCCGCTCTGAAGATCACAATAATCAACGTGCGCCTCAGTTCTTGCGACAACTCAAACAGTTTTTTGAACAACACCCAATGCGAGACTCTAATTTATGGGTAATGGGGCCTGTTCCTGCAATTCAAGCTAAACGAGGTGGAAATTATCGTTGGCAATTATTGCTCCAGCATCCTTCACGGGGTTATTTACAAAAATTAATGTCTATCACTTATCCTCAAATTGTCGCCTTGCCTGAGAGTAAAAAAGTGAAATGGAATATTGATGTCGACCCAACAGATTGTTAAGTATCTTTTTCAACCTAAGTTGAATGTATTTTAGCCAGATTTATGTTGACGGTACAACTTCGCTCAAATACTCGTTGCCACCTAAGACTATTTATCAATTTTGCGAACTACCTCATAAAAACGATTGGTATCACACTTTTTATGCAAACTAGGTAACAGAATCTATTTAAAAAGCGGGTAGAATAACAATTTAGAATATTTCTTGAATTAAAAACCGTCGATAAAATCCTTTTTTGAATATTGGCGGTTTTTTTGCAACAAAAAAGCAATCGTTTAACTAAACCATCCAAAAGGGAGGTATGGGGTTTGCAACAGAATAATAAAGATAATACGCAAGCAACAATGAAAGATGTTGCCCTTGCAGCCGGCGTGTCCACAGCAACTGTGTCACGTACTTTAATGAATCCGGAAAAAGTATCCTCACAAACCCGTCAGAAAGTTGAACAGGCTGTTCTTGATGTGGGCTATTACCCACATAACCTGTCAAAGAACCTTAAGCGTAACGAGTCAAAAACGATCCTTGTGATCGTACCTAACATCAGCGATCCATTTTTTACTGATGTTGTGTGTGGCATCGAAGAAACCGCTGCACAACATGGTTATCTTGTGTTAATTGGTGATTGTAAACATCAGCAAAAACATGAAAATGCCTTTATTAATCTTATTATTACCAAACAAATTGACGGTATGTTACTTCTTGGCTCACACATCCCTTTTGATGTTTCTAAAGAAGAGCAGAAAAATTTGCCACCGATGATCATGGCAAATGAGTTTGCACCTGAACTCGAATTACCTACCGTCCATATTGATAATCTCACTGCATCTTTTAGAGCTACACACTATTTACAGCAAATGGGTCATAAGCGTATTGCCTGTATTACAGGCCCTGAAGATATGCCTTTATGCCGTTATCGCTTGCAAGGCTATATTCAAGCCATGCGTAGAACGGGCGTACCTTTGCGCGAAGATTATATTATTCGTGGTGATTTTACCCATGAAAGCGGTGCAGAAAGTCTGAAAAAGCTGATTTCTTTACCTGAGCCACCGACAGCTGTCTTCTGTCATAGTGATATTATGGCAATTGGCGTTATGTGGCAGGCAAAAAAATTAGGATTAGAGCTTCCCAAAGATCTCTCTGTGATTGGTTTTGATAATCTTGATATTACACGTTATAGCGAGCCTGCTCTGACAACAATGGAACAACCTCGTTATCAAATTGGTCGTGAATCTATGTTGTTATTACTTGACCAATTACAAGGTAGACCTGTCGCACCCGGCTCTCGCTTATTAGATTGCGAGCTAATTATAAGAGATAGTGTCTGTCGGCTTAAAAGCTAGGCAAAACACACTATGTTAAGTAACATATCGTTTGTGATACCTATTCCTTTAATTATCAGCGAATCGAACTGTGGCACAACGAGACTATGTGGGACGAGGGCAGACATCTGCTCGTCGTAAAAAGACAACGAAAAGTAAAAGCAAAAAGGCTGCTAAAGGGCTGCCTTTAACAACGCTTATCGCGGCAATAGCTATTGTGGCGCTGTTTATCGGCGGCCTCTATTTTATTACTCATAATAAAAAAGAAGCCGTAGAAACAACGCCGACTGTCACTGGGCAAAATCCAGCGAATAGCCTACCGCCAAAACCTCAAGAGCGTTGGCAATATATTAAAGAATTGGAAAATCGTCAGGTAGGTACGCCTTTACAACCTGAATATCCTTCATCGGGTAGCCAGATTAATCCGAAAGCAACACTTTCACCTGAGCAGTTGCGTTTTTTACAACAAATTGAAGCGGATAAGCGCCAACCTGCCGTTCAACTGCCAGAAGTGCCTTACAATGGTGAAGTACCTCGCTCACAAGTGGTTGTAACACCACCTGCAATAACAACACCTTCTGTTGCACAACAGCCTGTACAAACTCAACAACCGCAAGCACCTGCACCTGCGATTGTTACACCGCCTAAACCCGCTGTCACTGAAGCGAACTTTTTAGTGCAATGTGGCTCATTTAAAAATACCGAACAAGCTGAATCAGTAAGAGCAACGCTGGCTTTTTCTGGTATTGAAAGCCGAGTAACAAAAGGCAATGATGGTTGGATCCGCGTCTTATCAGGCCCTTACAATAAAGAACAAGCTAACTCTGTGAGTAAACAAGCAGCTGGAGCTGGCGTATCAGGTTGTATTCTTCGCTCTTCTGGGGGTTGAAAAATAAATTTTCTCCCCCACCTATAATTCTAATTCACACAACGGGCCGTGCTTTATCTTAAATAAAGGCACTTCCCGTCTCACTTTTTTATTGATTAAACCAGGGGCTGACTCATGACTACAATCGTAAGTGTTCGCCGTAAGGGCCAAGTTGTAATCGGTGGTGATGGACAGGCGACGATGGGTAATACCGTCATGAAAGGCAATGTTCGCAAAGTACGCCGTCTTTATAACGACAAAGTCATTGCGGGATTTGCTGGCGGCACTGCTGATGCTTTTACTCTTTTTGAACTGTTTGAGCGCAAATTAGAACTTCACCAAGGGCATTTAACAAAAGCTGCGGTAGAACTTGCTAAAGATTGGCGTACAGACAGAATGCTACGCAAATTAGAAGCGTTGCTTGCTGTTGCAGATGAAAATACATCTCTTATCATCACGGGTAATGGTGATGTGGTTCAACCAGAAAACGATTTAATTGCTATCGGTTCTGGTGGCCCTTATGCACAAGCAGCGGCTAGAGCTATGCTAGAAAATACTGAACTCTCTGCACGAGAAATTGCAGAAAAAGCACTTAGCATCGCTGGAGATATCTGTATTTACACTAACCATAATGTCAACTTTGAAGAACTCTCTTCAAAAGAGTAAGGATTAGAGAGCATGTCTGAAATGACTCCTCGCGAGATTGCCAGCGAACTTGATAGATTTATTATTGGTCAAGATAAAGCGAAACGTGCTGTGGCGATTGCCCTACGTAACCGCTGGCGTCGTATGCAGCTTGATGAAGCGCTGCGTCATGAAGTAACACCTAAAAATATTCTGATGATTGGACCTACTGGTGTAGGTAAAACTGAAATTGCACGCCGTTTAGCAAAATTGGCCAACGCACCTTTCATCAAAGTTGAAGCGACTAAATTCACCGAAGTGGGTTATGTGGGTAAAGAAGTCGATTCTATTATCCGTGATTTAACCGACTCTGCGGTTAAAATGGTACGCAGCCAAGCCATCGATAAAAATCGTTTCCGTGCTGAGGAAATGGCTGAAGAGCGTATCCTTGATGTCCTGATCCCACCAGCAAAAAATAACTGGGGTGTAGCAGAGCAAGCATCAGAACCATCAGCTGCACGTCAATCTTTCCGTAAAAAATTACGTGAAGGCCAATTAGACGATAAAGAGATTGAAATTGAGTTATCTGCAACACCAATGGGTGTTGAAATTATGGCTCCTCCAGGAATGGAAGAGATGACTAACCAATTACAATCTATGTTCCAAAATTTGGCGGGGCAAAAACAAAAAGCGCGTAAGATGAAAATCAAAGATGCGTTTAAGCTTATTGTTGAAGAAGAAGCTGCTAAATTAGTTAACCCTGAAGAGCTTAAACAGCAAGCTATTGATGCGGTAGAACAACACGGTATCGTCTTTATTGATGAAGTAGATAAAATCTGTAAACGTGGCGGACAAAGTTCTGGCCCTGACGTTTCTCGTGAAGGTGTACAACGTGACCTCTTACCACTGGTTGAAGGTTGTACAGTTTCAACAAAACACGGTATGGTAAAAACAGACCATATTCTGTTTATTGCGTCAGGCGCTTTCCAAGTTTCAAGTCCTTCTGATTTAATTCCTGAATTACAAGGACGTCTGCCAATTCGCGTTGAACTTCAAGCGCTGACAGCAGAAGATTTTGAGCGTATTCTAACTGAACCTAATGCATCATTAACAAAACAGTATGAAGCATTAATGGCTACTGAAGGTGTGTCCATTAGCTTCACCGAAGACGGTATTCGCAAAATTGCTGAATCAGCATGGCGCGTAAACGAAACCACTGAAAATATCGGTGCTCGTCGTTTACATACTGTTTTAGAGCGTTTGATGGAAGAAATTTCCTATGATGCAAGTGAACGTCAAGGTCAATCAGTATTGATTGATGCAGAATATGTGAAACAGCATCTGGATGAGCTTGTAGCAGATGAAGATCTGAGTCGATTTATTTTATAATCAACTTGTGCGATCCTTATCAGCAATATTTACGTGGGAGGCTTGCCTCCCATTCTTATTTTTATAATAACAACGAACATGAGTATCGAATTTCAGCATGAGCTCTCTAAATTCCACTAGCCGGACCCAAGCCTGGCTTGAAAGTTTACGACCCAAAACACTACCTTTAGGGTTAATTGCCATTGTGACGGGTTCCGCATTAGCGTATTGGATGGGTCATTTTGAGCTACCTATTGCACTGCTTGCTATATTAACAGCAGGAACCTTACAGATCCTATCGAACCTTGCTAATGACTATGGTGATGCCGTAAAAGGAACGGATACTGAAGAGCGTTTAGGGCCACTTCGTGGAATGCAAAAAGGCATGATAACAGCGGCTCAAATGAAAAAAGCACTGATCCTAAATGTTATTATTTCCTGTATCTGTGGTATTGCACTGATTATTGTCGCCTGTAAAAAGCCTGAAGACGCTATTGGCTTCTTAGTGATGGGTTTACTCGCTATTGTTGCCGCAATTACTTATACCGTGGGCAAACGGCCTTATGGATATATGGGACTGGGTGATATTTCTGTTTTAATTTTCTTTGGCTGGTTAAGTGTCATCGGAACTTATTACTTGCAATCCAATACCTTTGATATTGTTACTCTACTTCCAGCCACAGCCTGTGGTTTACTTTCTGTCGCTGTTCTAAATATTAATAATATGCGCGATTTAGAAAGTGATATTCAGGCAGGTAAAAATACATTAGCTGTTCGCTTAGGCCCTGCTGGCTCACGTACTTACCATACGTGTGTTATTTTTCTTTCTATTGCTTGCTTAATTATCTTTACCCTACTTTATATGCACCGCTGGACAGCATGGTTATTTTTACTCGCTACCCCAATGCTTTTACTGCATATCAAGCGTGTGAATGCGGATCACTCTGGTGAGGCGATGCGTCCTCTACTCGAACACATGGTAAAAGCAGCACTGCTAACTAACGTTCTTTTCTCTTTAGGCTTAGTTTTAGAATAATTTCACTCGATTGTTGATTTGACTCACTGAATTTTCAGTGAGTCTTTTGCCAACCGCCCCTGTTAAGGGATATACTGAGATTTCCTGTGGCAACCTGACGTAATCTCCTATGAAATATGATACTTCTGAACTCTGTGATATCTATCAAGAAGATATCAATGTCGTAGAACCGCTTTTCTCAAACTTTGGTGGTCAAAGTGCCTTTAACGGGCAAATCATCACCGTTAAATGTTTTGAAGATAATGGCCTGCTTTATGACTTACTCGAAGAAAATGGCAAAGGCCGTATTCTTTTGGTCGATGGCGGTGGCTCCGTACGTAAAGCTTTAGTTGATGCGGAACTAGCGCAACTCGCTGTTTCTAATGAATGGGAAGGCATTGTCGTTTATGGTGCAGTACGTCAAGTTGATGCATTATCAGAGCTTGATTTAGGTATTCAAGCGATGGCAGCTATCCCAGCAGGTTGTCCAAGTGAAGGCATTGGTGAAAGTGATATCCGTGTTAACTTCGGGGGCGTTACCTTCTTCTCTGGTGATTATCTTTATGCTGATAACACAGGGATCATCTTATCTGAAGAGCCATTAGGCTTAGATGAAGATTTGATTGAAGAGTAATTGTTACTTTTTATCTGCATTCTTACGATTTCAATACTCAAAAGCCACCTAAAGGTGGCTTTTGTTTTCTTAGGCTTTAAGCAAACAAAGACAATTATTGCACGTCTTCCATTTTGCCTAACAGCGCGCGTAAACGCTCTTGCCAGCTTGATTGCTCTTGTTTCAGCTCTTCATTTTCACGAACAAGAGCTTCGCGCGATCCTTTCGCTTCTTGAACTTCTTGGTTCAGCGCATCATTTTTTTCTTTTAACTCTTCGATTTCCATCTGTAATAACGTGATGGTATCAATTGCTTGTTGTACTTTTGATTCTAACTTCTCGAAAACTTCAAATGACATACTGTAATCCCCCATATAATCGATACTTCCGATTGTAAGTAGCCTATCAACAACTGTCTAGCATCTTCCGAGGAATTACATTCTTTTTTCAATTTATCAAAAATACTGGTCAGATCACATTACAAATGTCGATCAAGTCACTAATTAAGAGCGTTTTCACTCATTTTCTTGATGAGACACACAAATTTCAATTTCGCTTATTCTCGTTTACGCTCATTAACGATAAATTCACAGTTATCTTTTCAATTCGAAAAGAATACTAACAATAAATAACCCTCTTTCAGGATAGAATATATGAGCCAGACGAAAACCTCTCTTATGGGTCAATGCATTTCTGAATTTATCGGAACTGCGTTGCTAGTCTTCTTTGGTCTTGGTTGTGTTGCTGCAGTACGTATTGCAGGTGCTCAACTGGGATTGTGGGAGATAAGTATTATCTGGGGGCTGGGTGTTGCCTTAGCCGTTTATCTTACCGCCGGCACCTCTGGTGCACACCTGAACCCTGCTGTTACCGTTGCGTTTTGGCTATTTGCTTGCTTTGAGCGCAGAAAAGTTGTTCCTTATATTATTGCACAAATGTTAGGTGGCTTCTTTGCCGCAGCCATTGTGTACTTTATGTACTACAATGTTTTTATCGACTATGAACAAGTTAATGGCATTGTCAGGGGCTCACAAGAAAGTCTCTTCACTGCCGGTGTATTCTCTACTTATCCCGCAGCTCAAATTTCCGTTGCACATGCCTTTGTTGTCGAAGTTATCATTGCCGTTATCCTTGTTGGCTTAATTTTAGCCTTAACTGATGATGGTAACGGTGTACCTAAAGGCCCATTAGCACCTTTATTAATTGGTATCTTAATTGCCGTAATCGGCGGTGCATTTGGTCCACTAACTGGATTCGCCTTAAACCCAGCTCGTGACTTTGGTCCAAAACTGGTTGCGTACTTTGCTGGCTGGGGTGATATCGCGCTGACTGGTGGACGTGATATCCCTTATTTCTTAGTTCCAATGATTGCTCCATTTATCGGTGGTATCTTAGGTGCATTGGCTTACCGTAAATTAATTGGCCGTCACTTACCTTGCGATACCTGCAAAATCGAAGACGATAAATAAAATTAAGAGCAATATTGTTGATTATCAGAACAGGTTAATAACATGACAACAGAAACAAATACATCGAATACCGAGAAAAAATACATTGTTGCGCTAGATCAGGGCACAACCAGTTCACGCGCCGTAGTCATTGACCACGATGCAAATATCGTCAGTATCTCACAACGTGAATTCACCCAAATCTATCCTAAGCCAGGCTGGGTTGAACACGATCCAATGGAAATTTGGGCAACACAAAGTGCAACCTTAGTTGAAGTATTAGCAAAAGCAGATATTCCATCCGACCACGTTGCTGGTATTGGTATCACAAACCAACGTGAAACCACTATTGTATGGGATAAAGAAACCGGTAAACCCGTTTATAACGCGATTGTATGGCAATGCCGCCGTACTGCAGATTTCTGTACTCGCTTAAAAGATAAAGAAGGTGTTGAAGAATATATTCGTCAAAATACTGGCTTGATGGTTGACCCTTATTTCTCTGGTACAAAATTAAAATGGATCCTCGACAACGTCGAAGGCGCTCGTGAAAAAGCCGAAAAAGGTGAATTGTTATTCGGTACTGTCGATACTTGGTTAGTTTGGAAAATGACACAAGGCCGAGTTCACGTTACTGACTTTACTAATGCCTCTCGTACCATGTTATTTAATATCCACTCTTTAGATTGGGATCAAAAAATCCTCGATCTGCTGGATATTCCTCGCAATATGCTACCAAAAGTAGTGGCATCTTCTGAAGTTTATGGCCAAACAAACATTGGTGGTAAAGGTGGTACACGTATTCCTATCGCAGGTATGGCGGGTGACCAACAAGCTGCACTTTATGGCCAACTTTGCGTACAAAGTGGTATGGCGAAAAATACCTATGGTACAGGTTGCTTCTTACTGATGAATACAGGTACAGAAGCCGTTCGCTCTAATCATGGCTTGTTAACAACAATCTGTTGTGGCCCTCGTGGTGAAGTAAACTATGCTCTAGAAGGTGCGGTATTCGTTGGTGGTGCTTCTATTCAATGGCTACGTGATGAGCTAAAACTGATTGATGAAGCCACTGACTCTGAATACTTCGCAACTAAAGTTAACGATACAAATGGTGTCTATGTTGTTCCTGCATTTACAGGTTTAGGCGCACCATATTGGGATCCGTATGCGCGTGGTGCTATTTTTGGTTTGACTCGTGGTGCTAACCGTAATCACATTATTCGTGCAACTTTAGAATCTATTGCTTATCAAACACGCGATGTGCTTGATGCAATGCAAGCAGATTCAGGTGCACGTTTACAATCACTGCGTGTTGATGGTGGTGCTGTTGCTAACAATTTCTTAATGCAGTTCCAATCCGATATTTTAGGTACTCGTGTAGAGCGCCCTGTTGTCCGCGAAAGTACCGCATTAGGTGCAGCATTCCTTGCGGGTCTTGCTATCGGTTTCTGGAGTGATTTAGAAGAAGTGAAAAACAAAGCGGCGATTGATAAAGAATTCCGCCCTGGCATCGAAACTACTGAGCGTAACTATCGCTATAACGGCTGGAAAAAAGCGGTTGCTCGCGCTCAAGAGTGGGAAGATCGCGCTTAATTGCAGTAAAACAGTTTGAGAGAGAAGTAGCCTAGGCTACAAAACCAAAATGCCGAGATTTTTTATCTCGGCATTTTTTATTTAACTTACTGTATCAGTCAATTAAATAGTATGTTCTTCATGGCTAAAACGATGAGCCAAAGGAAGCCAACAAAGTATAATAGCCACCGACATACCAAACATAATCATACCTAAGCTAAATTGGTTATGCTGTGGCAATAAAGCTGAAAACCATGTTGCTACACCTGAACCCACATTTTGTAAACCACCCACCAGCGCACCCGCAGAGCCGGCTAAATAAGGGAATGGCTCCATCGCACCTGTTGTTGCTAATGGGAATAACATACCTGCACCAAAGAAAAACAGCGCGGCTGGTACCAGTAATGTCCAGATATTAATAATATTTAGCCAACCAGGGATCCACATTAAAACCCCCGCAGATAAACAACAAAAAACAGAGTGCCACATCAGTTGTACAAAGGTTTTACCTTCACGACCAGCATACCAAGCCCCAAAAAATGCCGCAGGGATCGGTAAAATAAATAATATACTGATAGTAATACTATTTAATCCTAATACTCCCCCCATTAATACACCGCTTGATGCCTCAAAAACAGCAATACCAGATAATGCGCAAATCAACATAATCAAAAATGCACTGAAGGTACTATTTGAAAGCAGTAAGTAAAATGATGACAGCATTTTACGTTTTTCAACTTGCACTGGACGCGTTTCTGGCATCCAACGATACATACAGAAAAGAACACTACTTCCCAATAATAATAGGAAGATATAACACGCATGCCAGCCAAAGAAGTGAGCAACAACACCACCAATCATCGGCGCTAATAGTGGGCTAACTAAGACGCCCATATTTAATAAGCTATTGGCGTAACGCAATGCAGTTCCTGTATATAAATCACGAGGTTGAGTACGTGTCATGACACCGGCAACACCTGTTCCCATCCCTTGTAAAGTACTTGCAATAACCAGTGTGGTTAAATTTTGCGAGAAAATTGCCACCAGCGTTGATAAACAAAAGATCGTCATTCCGACTAAAATAACAGGACGGCGCCCTACTTTGTCGGAAATAGGTCCATAAATTAGCTGTGAAAAACCATAAGAAAAAAGATAGGCACCCATGACTTGCTGTACCGCCCCAGTGGGTTCACCAAAGTAAACCGCCATATCAGCAATAACAGGAACATAAATAGTTTGGGTCATTTGACCCACAGCAACCAGTGCAATTATCAATAATAATAAATTTGCATGTTCTAACTTTCTCATTTCTTTTCTTTGCTCAAGAATTTCAGATAAATAAATTAACGGACAGGCGCACACCACAGAGAATTTATAAAAATAAACTCTGCAAAATGCATGCCTTTTCAGAATGAGACTAAGTTAACAAATTTGGAGAAATTTGCGAGATAGCCAGCAATTTTTGTATAAAGATTAATGTCAGAGAAATACACCATAGTTGTCAATATAAATGTACATATTGTGTCATTTATTGACAGATCCTTAGATTAATCACATCACCACACCATCTTGATAAATAAAAAGTCGCTTCCTATTTAGAATGAATAAGCAACATAAGCATGTTTATCAAAAGGAGATAATCTCTATGGCTAATTGGGTGAATGGAAAAGTTACTCAAGTTCATCACTGGACTGATGCGTTAATGAGTCTCGTCGTCAATGCTCCTATTGATAAGTTTACAGCCGGACAATTTGCAAAATTAGCGCTAGATATCGATGGTGAGCGAGTACAACGAGCCTACTCTTATGTAAACGCACCAGATGATCCCAATTTAGAGTTCTATCTAGTAACTATTCCTGATGGAAAATTAAGCTCTAAACTAAGTGCTCTAGAAGTCGGTGATGAAGTATTAGTGACTGAACAAGCCAGCGGTTTTTTTGTATTAGAAGAAGTTCCCACAGTAAATACGCTTTGGATGCTTTCGACGGGAACAGCCATTGGACCTTTTTTATCTATTTTGCAGTTAGGACACGATCTTGAGCGATTTGAAAATATCGTTCTTGTTCATGCTGTTCGATATGCTAATGACTTAAGCTATTTATCTTTGATGGAAAAACTCGTTGAACGTTATCAAGGTAAATTACACATTCAAACCGTTGTCAGCCGTGAAAATCATATTGGCTCATTGACAGGACGTATCCCTGCACTCATTGAAAGTGGCGCTTTAGAAAAAACGGTTGGCTTAACTATCAGCCCAGAAGAGAGCCATATTATGTTGTGTGGTAATCCTCAAATGGTCAGAGACACTCAACAATTACTAAAAGAACAACGGGAAATGCGTAAGCACTTACGACGTAAACCCGGACATATCACCAGTGAGCAATATTGGTAATAATACAAAAAATAAGGGTGAATCTATTTATCTCACCCTTATTCATTTGATTTTAATAATATAAATTAACGCCAACGACGATAGTTCACTTGCTCTGCCTGTTTACCAAAGTAGTTTTCACCGTCATTACCAACGAATACACCGCAATCAAGCAACATGATCATCACAATAAAAGAAGGAAGAAAGCGTCCCATTGCCCATTGCCAAAATGGCTCTAAACTACTGGTATCGGCCAATCCTAACATCACGGCAAGTAGGAGTAATAAAAGCCATATCCCTCTTTTATTTCTATCATGAAGTCTTTTTGTAAAAATTGCACATAGCGGATAAAGAATAGAAAGGAATACTATCCATATTACAGTGGTAGGTAATGGATAAATCACATCATTGATAATAAAGAGGCCTAAAAAAAGCGCAAAGCAAGCACCCAAACCAGCCCAAAAGTCACGACGCCCAATTCGTCCTTTGAATGAAAATGCCCAATGTTGTAAGGTCATAAATTCTCAATAATTTACTTAATTTGTGAATTACACTGTCCATTTAGTATCAAATAATACAGACTAGCCAATAACAGCACAGACAAGCGGAGGACAGATGATAAAAGCAAACACACTTTCTACGTTATACCTGATAATCATAAGCATTGCTCTTTGTTTGCCAACTTCTGTTTTTGCAACAGAGATGTCTGTCGCACAAAAACAGCCTACAAAGGATGACATCGCCTATCTTAAACAAGATGCACCTGTTTTTGAGATAACTATTCCGGAACTAAGAGCAAAATTTAATCAACAAAATCCGTTGTTATCACTTAATGAATATAAGATTATCACCAATCACGATATTGCGATCCCTCTTGTCAGAGCAGCAACACGGATCACGCCTTATCTCTATTCATCTGCAATACTAGAGCGCGGTAGCGAAAAAATAAAAAGTTTACAACTAACGCTGCTCCACACCCCTGATTCACCTGAACTAGAAAAGATAAATCGTGAGATCACGACACAATACATTATTACTTTGGTCACTCAATTTGACTCATCAATAACCTCAGAGCAAATTCAAGAGGCTCTCAATTTATTTGCATTTAAAAATCAAACTTCTGATTACATTAGTCATGATGTGGGTGCAATTCGCTATATTATTGTCCATGAAGATGACCAATTAACAACCTTCGCTATTGAACCGATTAAGCTTTCTTTAAACAGCAAGATCGTTTCAGCTATTCCGTGATAAAAAACAAAGCTATTCTATTCATTGTTCTCTATACTGTTGTGCATCAACAGAATTCGTGTTTATTAGCAAACTAAATTTAAACCACTCGGTTGGAGGAAAAGTTATGCGCCATCCATTAGTCATGGGTAACTGGAAACTCAACGGCAGCATTCATATGGTTCATGAATTAATTGCTGCATTACGTAAAGAAGTTAGCGGTGTTGCAGGTTGTGATGTTGCTATCGCACCACCAGCAGTTTACCTATGCCAAGCACGCCATGAAATTGGTGGAAGCCGTATTGCATTAGGTGCTCAAGATACAGGTGTTAACTTATCAGGAGCTTTCACTGGTGAAACTTCAGCAGAGATGCTGAAAAACGTTGATGTTAAATACGTTATCATTGGTCACTCTGAGCGTCGTACTTATCATAAAGAATCTGACGAGTTTATCGCTCAAAAATTCGGCGTGTTAAAAGAGTTAGGTTTAACACCAGTATTATGTATTGGTGAAACTGAAGCAGAAAACGAAGCTGGCAAAACTCAAGAAGTATGTGCTCGCCAAATCGATGCTGTGTTAAATACACATGGTGCAGCAGCATTTAAAGATGCCGTTATCGCTTATGAGCCAATCTGGGCTATCGGTACAGGTAAATCAGCAACTCCAGCACAAGCTCAAGCTGTTCATAAATTTATTCGTGATCATATCGCGAAGAAAGATGCCGCTATCGCTGAACAAGTTATCATTCAATACGGTGGCTCTGTTAACGATAAAAATGCAGCAGAACTGTTTGGTCAACCAGACATCGATGGCGCATTAGTAGGTGGCGCTTCACTGAAAGCTGACGCATTTGCCGTTATCGTTAAAGCAGCAGCACAAGCTAAAGCGAAAAAATAATTTTATCTTTCTGGCTGATGCCGTTAATTGATAAAAAATAGAGAAAATCACCTTACTGGATATAAAACAGAAGGTGATTTTTTTGTTTCTCTCATCTTTAATTATCAACGACGACTGATCTCATCAAATATGCCCCCTGTCGCAAAATGTATTTTCTGCGCAGATTGCCAATCACCAAAAACTTCATTAAGTGTAAATAGTTCTAGTTTTGGAAAACTATCTTGGTATTTCTCTGCAATTACTTTATCTCTAGGACGATAATAATTTTTTGCTGCGATCTCTTGTCCTTCTGGTGAGTAAAGATAGTCTAAGTACGCTGTGGCAATTTCTCGTGTTCCTCGTTTATCAACAACTTTATCCACTACCGACACCGTAGGCTCTGCAAGAATAGATATTGATGGTGTGACTATCTCAAACTTATCTGTGCCTAATTCATTAATCGCTAATAACGCCTCGTTTTCCCATGCAATTAATACATCACCAATACCTCGCTCAACAAATGTATTTGTTGCTCCTCTCGCACCTGAATCTAATACTTCAACTTGCTGATAAAGTGCTTGAACAAAGGCTTTGGCTTTTTCACTATCTTGATGATTGGCTTTTAATCCATAGCCCCACGCTGCAAGGTAATTCCATCTTGCACCTCCTGAAGTTTTGGGGTTAGGCGTAATAATTGAAACACCCGGCTTAATTAATGAATCCCAATCGACTATTTGCTTAGGATTTCCTTTTCTCACCAGAAAAACGATTGTTGAAGTATAAGGTGCAGAGTTATCGGGTAATCGAGTGATCCATTGTTTATCGATACTTCCTCTTTGGGCGATCGCATCGATATCATAGGCAAGGGCTAGTGTGACAACATCTGCCTCAATACCATTGATAACTGATGTCGCCTGCTTTCCTGATCCACCATGTGATTGGCGGATAGTGACTTTATCTCCCGTTTTCTGCTCCCAATACTGACTAAATACTGAGTTATACTGCTGATAAAGTTCTCTTGTCGGATCGTAAGAGACATTCAATAATTGAATATCTTTAGCCCATAAAATATTAGAAAAAAGTAATGTCACTAAAGCTGCCGATAATAAACCCCATTGTTTAAACATATCTATCCATCCCCTATCGTTAAATATTTAACTAGGCTGACAGAAAGTTTTATAACGATGAAATAACAAAAAGCCGATGGATATACACAACAGGAATATGACTATCAATATAAGGAAGATAAGAAGAGATGCTGGAAGATAAAGATCACTAAGTGAAATATTTTCACTCGAGAAGCTACTCTGACACAAGGAGAATGTATCAGAGCAGTTCACGAATAAGGATAGAACTCAGAAAGGCTCTGGTATTGCGGAAAATCTATTAATTAGTACAGTTTTTTCGCGGTTTCATACCAGTCAGCTTTAAAGACACGTTTCATATTCATAACCGCGTCAATAATATCATGGTGAACCAGTTTTTCGTTTTGAATACCAACACAACGACCGCCATAGCCTTCTAATAGCAGTTGTACAGAGTAAGCACCCATACGAGAAGCTAGAATACGATCGTAAGCAACTGGAGAACCACCACGTTGGATATGACCTAATACTGTTGCACGCGTTTCATGTTTAGTTTCAGCTTCAATAAAACGTGCTAATTCATGCACATCACAAACGTGTTCGGTAATTGCGACGATTGCATGACGTTTGCCACGTTCGATACCTGCTTTGATTTCTGCCAGCAATTCATCACGATTAAATGGTAATTCAGATTCAGGCAGAACAACAAATTCACAGCCCCCAGCGATTGCTGCAGACAGTGTTAAGTCACCACAGTAGCGTCCCATCACTTCTACGATAGAGATACGTTTGTGAGACGTTGAGGTATCACGTAAGCGGTCAATGGCTTCAACGGCAGTTTCTAATGCAGTGAAATAACCGATGGTGTAGTCAGTACCAGCAACGTCATTATCAATTGTGCCCGGTAAGCCGATGCATGGAAAACCTGCTTCCGTTAATTTTTTTGCACCTAGATAAGAACCATCACCACCAATAACCACTAAGGCATCCAGCTCATTTTGTTTCATGTTTTCGATGGCAACAGCACGTACATTGTCTTCGCGGAATTCAGGGAAACGAGCAGAGCCAAGGAATGTACCACCACGGTTGATCATGTCTGACACGCTAAAACGGTCGAGTTTTTTCATGCGATTTTCGTATAGCCCCATATAGCCATCCATAATCCCATAAACCTCTAAACCTTCACTTAGTGCGGCACGAACAACACCACGGATCGCGGCATTCATACCTGGTGCATCACCACCACTTGTTAAAACCCCAATTCTTTTGATCCCATTGACCATGATTACCTCTGATTCTTATTCGATGTAATTATTGCAAAATTGTTGGAATAACTTTTTATCTCAATACCGGCTTGTCTGGTGTTATATACCGATATCGCAAATGCTGAATTGATTCAACAATACCATTGTACGCATATTTTTTACCAGTTCATCATTATCGTACATTTTTTTTCATAAACTTGATGCGCATTAAACTAATCAGACAGCCTGTATAAAGATTATACTAGTCTATCTCAAATGTGTTTCACTAATAAGTTAACACTTTTTATACAGACACTTTACTGCCTTTTTGCATTCACCTCAAAAAAACGCTATTTATGCTAAAAAATAGCATCGGTATATTTTGATAAATATTCAGTTTTTCCCTTAAATGATGTTTTATTTGCCGTTTACCTTCCTATTTTAATCAGTCATCCTTTTAAAGAAAAAAATCATCTAAGGTACATTTGTGACTTATGGCTAAGTTCTTTGGTTCATTCTCCGCTTTTTAGCCTAGACTGATACAGTAGAGCTCTCACTTAATAGGAGGTTTTATGTTTGATTTAACGGGTAAAATCGCTTTAGTTTCAGGTGGCGCAAAGGGTATTGGCAAAGGTATCGTTATCGCACTAAAAAACAGTGGTGCGAAAGTGATTATTGCGGATATTGATGATGTTGCAGGTAATAAAACAAAAGAGGAATTAGGTGTAGGTTTTATGCATCTTGATGTCACTCAGCAATCTGCCTGTGAGAAAGTCATTGATGATGTCGTAAAAGAGTATGGCAAGCTCGATATTCTCTGTTCCAATACTGGCATTTTCCCTCAAGCAACGATTAAAGAGATGACAGAAGCTGACTGGGATAAAATGCATACCGTAAACTTAAAAGGCATGTTCTTTTTAGTAAAAGCCGCACTTCGTGTAATGGAGAAACAAAAACAAGGTCGAGTGATCATTACCTCTTCCATTACAGGTGCTATTACTGGCTATCCGGGCTGGAGCCATTATGGTGCAAGCAAAGCAGGACAATTAGGCTTTATGCGTAGCGCAGCTCTTGAATACGCACGCCATGGCATTACCATCAACGCCGTGATGCCAGGAAATATCCTCACTGAGGGTTTACAGGCTCAAGGTGAAGCCTATTTAAATCAGATGAAGGCTTCTATCCCAACTCACACGTTAGGTGAGCCAGAAGATATCGGCTACGCAGCCGCATTTTTTGCGTCGAATGAAGCAAAATATATTACAGGCCAGACAATTATCGTCGATGGCGGACAGATTTTACCTGAATCTCCAGAAGCATTGTTGTAGTAGTAACCACTATAAACCAAGGAAATAATTTAATTTCCTTGGTTTTCCTCGCCTTAAAAAAAAACTATAATGCCGATAATAATATAGCCATAATTAATCAATAACTATTGTTCCATAATTAACATCATGAAAAAACTCTTAAAAAACAACATTATTCAATGTTTAATTTTGCTTATTTTTGTTTTATTACTACATATCTCTCTAGGCTATAAACTTCGTTTTTTTTATGTTCTGACTTTCACTGCATTTCTTTTATGTTTATCAGGACATTTTAAAAAAACCTATTCTATCAGTATAATATTCCTGTCAATAATAGGTGCTATTTATACACCTATTGGTTTAAAATACGGCTCTCCAAATATTAATTCTATTATTTCTTTCTTTTACACAAATACGAATGAGACTTTAGAATTCATTCACACTCTTTCACCCGTAAATCTAATATTTAGCTTTTTAATTATTTTATTTGGCCTTCTCAGCCTAAAAGTTAGCATTATTTTTAAAAATAAAATCTCTATTTTCATTACTTTTATTTTTATAATAACAAGTATTACTTGGCCAATAAAGAACCTGATAAGTAATGGTACTTATAACTTTGAAGCCAAATTACCAATACTTCGTTTTTTTAGTGATATAAAAAAACATTATGATAGTGTAAAAATAGAAAATAAGTGGATCAATACAGAGCTTAACAAGAAAGATAATTGGCAACCTATTAATAATACGCAATATAATAATTATATTTTGGTTATTGGAGAAAGTGTTAGAAGAGACTTTATGCAAAGCTATGGTTTTCCTATAAATAACACTCCATTTTTAGAAAAAAGCCCTGTTATTCAATTTAATAACTATATTTCAGCGGCACCTTCAACATTATTTTCATTGCCACCTTCATTGACATTAAAAGATAAAAACACCAATAACATTGAATTGCAGAACAATATTATCACACTTACAAAAAAAGCAGGATTAGATACATATTGGTTTTCAAATCAAGGTTCTATGATTGGTTCTGATTCAATCATTTCTACAATAGGAAAGAGAGCTGATACCTATCACTTCTTGAGTAAAGGTGATTATCATAATAATGGTTTAACTACTGATAATGATTTACTTCCCGATATTAAAAAGGCACTCATTAATAAAGGTGAGAAAAATAAGCTTATTGTTGTTCATCTAATAGGCTCTCACTCACAAGCTTGTGCTAGAACACAAGGTAAATATGATGAATTTTTCCAATCAATTGAACTATCTTGCTATGTTCAAAGCATCAAAAATACAGATAAATTATTAGAGAACATTGTAGACATATCAAATAGCACAGGAAAATCATGGTCCTTACTTTATTTTTCTGACCATGGATTATCTTATGAACACAAAGGAGAAAGTTATGCCAAGCTTACTCATGATGATAAGTTTAAGCAAAACTTTGAGATCCCTTTATTTATCCTATCAAGCGATAGTAAAGAGAAAAGCTATATTACTGAAAGAAGAAATGGCCGGTATTTTATGTCACTTTTCTCTGAATGGACACATATTCAGGAACCTAAAATCCCTAATCATTGTCGTATGATTTCTAATGATATTTGTGATGATCAAGATACTGTTATTAATTTTCAAAAAGAAGAAATTAATTATAATCTCTTACCAGAAGACAAAATCAATTAACCACATTATATAGCCCTCTGAATTAAGAGGGCTATTATTTTACTCCATTCAATCAATAATTCTCAAAATGTTGTATTTTTATATTTAATTAATGTATTATTCACCAACCTTACATTGATAAATGTGATTATAACTCATGGATGTCTTAATCCCTAAACAACTAGGACATATATGGATAGGTCCTAATCCTAAGCCGATTCAATGGATGAACACATGGGAAAATAAACATACAGATTGGAAATACACTGTTTATGATAATGACTTTTTAAATAATTATCATTTCAAAACACGAAACCTTATTGAGTTCTATTATAAACTAGGCCTATATGCTGGTGTCGCTGACTTAATGCGATATGAAATTTTATACGAATTTGGTGGATTTATTCCTGAAGCAGACAGCATTTGTTATCATAATACAGATGAGTTATTTACAAAAAAGCAAGCCTATACCGTATATGAAAATGAATTTATTCGAGGAAATTTGGTTGCACCAATTTATGCATGTGAACCTAAAAATGAATTCGTTGGACAATTGATAAATGAATTACTACAAATAACGCCTTTAGACTTGGATTATCCCTGGATATCAACAGGAAATTTTTTTGTAGCCAAAATGATCCAAAAATATAATCCAGACATTACAATTTTTCCATCACACTATTTTAATCCTATTCATTATGAAGGAATAGTTTATAACGGTGATGATAAAATTTATTCAAAACAATTATTTGGCTCTACTTCAGCGAAATATAAAAAAAGTATTAATCCCATTAATATCTTTAAGGCAAAACAACAGAAAAAAATGAGGAAAATTTTTCTTAATAACATTTCAAAAAGAAAAAAGGAAAATTTTTCAATTGATTTTTTAAACAATTAAAAATTATTAAACTTCATGAAGTTATTAAACAAAAGTGACTAGTCCTGATATAGGTTGACAGCTTTTCAGGCATAAAACGCTCGATGTACTTCATCGGGCGTTTTATAGTTTAACGATAAGTGTGGTCGTTTTTCATTATAGAGTTGAATTGATTCTTCTACTAATTTTCTCGCTTGTTCCAAATTACTCGGTTTTATCAGTAGATACTCCATTTTTAATATTCCATTAATTCGTTCCGCTAAAGCATTTTGATAACAATCATACCCATCAGTCATAGAACATTGAATATTATGCTCTTTATGTATCTCCTGATATTCCGAAGAACAATACTGTATCCCTCGATCTGAATGATGGATTAACGAAGTTGTCGAAGTCTGTTTTTTTAACGCCTGAACCAACGATTTCTTCACTGAACTTGTTTTCATATTGTCATCTAAATGATATCCCACGATTTTTCGTGAATATGCATCCGTAATTAAACTCAAATAAGTATCACCTTCATGCGTCGATAAATAGGTAATATCTGCCACCCAAAGCTGTTCTGGTTGTGTGGGGATAAACCCTGACTTAATTAAATTTGGATGCCGATGAAAACGATGATGGCTTAAGGTTGTTCGATGATAAGCCCGTTTATTAGGCACCAGTAACTGATGTTCTTTCAATAAAGAAAATAGCCGATCACGACCAATAACCATCTGTTTTTGCTTTAAAATAAAATGTAATTTACGCCCACCCAGTCGAGGTTGTAAGACTCGTTCAGATTTAACAACGTCAATAATGGCTGAATCGGCTTTCTTTCGTTCCTCAGTTCTATCCAGTCTCTTGTAATAAGCCTGTCGGCTGATCTGCATAAAACGACAAGCAATTGTTACGGTGAGGTTTTTAACCGTTTTTTCTTTAATAACTCGGCTTTGCGCTTTTTTGACAAACGAACTCCAAAGTCTCTATCCATGACTTTAACCACAGCTTCGAAAAAATCGGATTTAAGCCGAGCTTCTTCAAGTTCCTTTTCAAGGATCTTAATGCGTTGTTCCCGCGTTTGTTGTTCAGAAGATTGGGTCATAGCTGAACCTCTATAAAAAGTATCAGGGGTACCGTTTGACCAATCTAACCTACCATGCTTACGAAGCCAAACTAAAACAGTAGAGCATCCTTGTATACCATAGTGATCTTGAGCTTGTTTATAGGTTAATTCACCTTTTTCAACTTGGTCAACAAGCTGTAATTTAAAAGCGAGAGAATAATCGCGTTGAGTTCGTTTAGTGATTGGTTTCATTACACTCTCCAATTTCAGATTGGAAAAGTGTCAACCTTATTTAGGATGGGTCAAAGGGCAAAAAAAAGCCCCTCTCCAGAGGGGCTGCAAAAGACAGGGATGGTGTCTATGGCAAGGAAAAAACTTCGTTGTTGCTACTTACTCTCTAACTAGGTACATCTTTACTACACTCTTACTCAACTACTTACTAATTAGTTACGTGTGTCAAAATCTGACATTTGCTGTTGGTAATTCTTTTCCAACTGCGCTTTCTGTTCTGGGGTTAACAACTGATACATCTGATTATGGACTTTTGCCATTTCTACATGGCGTTCAATTGCTTGTTTGTCCATATCTTGCATTTGTGCTCTTACTGCTGCTTCATCAAATTGAGATGCTGTCACTAATTTGTGCATATTCTCATGACGTTGACGGTAATTTCCGTTATATCTGTCTTGATGATGCTGGCGCATTAAATCGCGCATTTGAGTACGCTGTTGCTCAGTTAATGTGATACCGTTAAACATACGTGATTCGGCATAACCGCGCTGTCCGCGGTGGCCTCGGTAATCACGGTCACCATGCATACCATAGCCATAATCACAGTGATAATTGCCATTATATTGTTGCTCAGTAGGCGGATTAGTGTTGGCTGTTTCGGCTAACACGACCGACGGAGCTGCTAAAAACATTGATGCTAGTGCAACTACTGCTACTTTACGCATTGCTTCACTCCTAATTCGGTAAATTAATACCGACTAAATTAATACGAACTCAATGTGCATAATTCATATATATAATTCATATGTGTAATTCTTTGCTATGTGGATTACTATACCGTTGCGGCTGCAAACTAGCGTCAGAGCGTGTAAAAGAACGTAAAGTCATAGATTCGCGCTATTTATTATCGTATTTTTCTCTTGGAGGAATTGACGAATGCATAAAATCTTATTAGTGGATGACGATCGCGAATTAACATCGCTATTGAAAGAACTGCTTGAAATGGAAGGCTTTAATGTTGTAATCGCCTCTGATGGCGAACAAGCACTTAAACTTTTGGATGCTTCTATCGACCTGTTATTACTGGATATTATGATGCCACGTAAAAACGGGATTGAGACACTCAAAGAGTTACGCCAAAATTTCCAGACCCCTGTCATTATGTTAACGGCAAGAGGCAGTGATCTTGACCGAGTACTCGGCTTAGAGCTAGGTGCTGATGACTATTTACCAAAACCTTTTAATGATAGAGAACTGGTTGCTCGTATTAGGGCTATTTTGCGTCGTTCTAATTGGAGCGAACAAAAACAGACCGACAGCAATACATCTCCAACATTACAGGTCGATAAATTACAACTTAATCCTGGTCGCCAAGAAGCAAGTTTTGATAATGAACCGCTAGAGTTAACAGGAACGGAGTTTACTTTACTTTATTTACTTGCTCAGCATTTAGGGCAAGTCGTATCACGCGAACATCTAAGCCAAGAAGTCCTTGGTAAACGCTTAACGCCGTTTGATAGAGCGATTGATATGCATATTTCTAATTTACGCCGTAAATTACCAGAAAGAACAGATGGACAACCTTGGTTTAAAACTTTACGTGGCCGCGGTTATCTGATGGTTTCAATAACTTGATAAATATTCTTTATGATAAATAGTCTGTCAGCGCGCATTTTCGCAATATTCTGGCTGACGCTAGCATTAGTTCTCGTGCTAGTTATGATGGTTCCAAAGCTGGACTCGCGCCAGCTTACTCCTCTTTTAGAGAGTGAATACCGTCAAGGTGTTATGCTAGAACAACATATCGAAGCTGAATTAGCTCAAGATCCCGCTAACGATCTCCTTTGGTGGCGTCGATTAATTCGTGCCATTGATAAATGGGCCCCCCCTGGTCAGCGCTTAATTATTGTTACGAGTGAAGGCCGTATCATTGGTGCTCAACGTAATGAGATGCAGGTTGTCAGAAACTTTATTGGTCAATCTGATAACGCAGATCACCCTAAAAAGAAAAAATACGGTCGTTCTGAGATGTTAGGGCCATTCTCTGTCAGAGATGGTGAAGATCATTACCAACTTTACCTCGTACGTCCTTCAAGTAGCCCTCAATCTGACTTTATCAACTTATTATTTGATAAGCCGTTATTGCTACTGATATTCACCATGCTTATCAGCACACCATTATTAGTATGGCTTTCTTGGAGCTTAGCGAAACCTGCAAGACAGCTTAAAAATGCAGCTGATGATGTCGCAAAAGGCAACCTACGCCCTCATCCTGAACTAGAGACTGGCCCGCAAGAGTTTTTAGCCGCAGGTACTAGCTTTAATCAGATGATAAGCGCACTCGAACGTATGGTTGAAGCACAACAACGCTTAATTTCTGATATTTCTCACGAGTTACGAACACCATTAACACGCTTACAATTAGCAAGCGCACTGTTACGTCGTCGTAGTGGAGAAAGTAAAGAACTAGAACGCATTGAAACTGAAACTCAACGCCTTGATGGCATGATTAATGATTTACTAGTTCTTTCACGCAACCAACATAAAAACGAGTTATTGCGCGAAACAGTAAAAGCCAACGAGCTGTGGGATGACATTTTAGATAATGCTAAGTTTGAGGCTGAACAGAGTAATAAAACGCTACAAGTGACAACGCCTCCGGGAGCATGGCCTATCTACTGCAATCCATATTCACTTGCTAGTGCATTTGAAAATATTGTTCGTAATGCCCTACGTTACTCAAATTCTCGCATTGAGGTTGCATTTACTGAACAAAACCAAGGTATCACGATTATTGTTGATGATGATGGCCCAGGTGTTAGCCCAGAAGATAGAGAGCATATCTTCCGACCTTTCTATCGTACTGACGAAGCAAGAGATCGTGAATCAGGTGGAACCGGCTTAGGATTAGCTATTGTAGAAACAGCCGTAAGTCAACATCGAGGCCATGTTAAAGCCGATGACAGCCCATTAGGTGGGTTGAGGGTTGAGATTTGGTTGCCAAGGGCAGGTGCTGGTAATAAATCACCAACTGCTTAATAGAGTAATTAAACTGTTGTATCAAAATATTCTGCCACCTATTGAAGAATAGGTGGCATATTCTTTTTGTTAGCATTTGTTGATGTAATTCAGAATGATCTAGCTGAATCGACCCTTATTCCAGTATTTATATATCTACACTCCACATCTGTTCACAAATAGGATCATTAATGATGAATGTCTTATAGTGAAAAAAATTGATTATAATGTATAAATTAGTGATATCGACTATAAAAACCATAAACAGACTAAAAAATCTAGTCAAATAAAAATTTATTGTTTTTTCAATCAATAAATAAGCTTCTTAACCAATGATCAATATGTTGTTCTCTTATATTTAAATTTAGATCTTCTTTAATAAAAATAAATTCGTTAAGCTTGTTAATATTTATATCTTCAATTCTATTTCTATCAAAACACATAATAAATTTATCATCATAAAAATATTCTACTTTGATATTATCGTTTGTTGTAAGTATTTTCTTTCCCTTGCCTAAAGTTTCAATAGTACGCATTGTTAATCCGTTTTGTCCTGAACTATGCACATCCAGTATCACAGAACTATTATTCATTATTTTTTCAACTGTACTATAGTCTAAGGCATCAAATGAGACATCTGATATATTTACATTTGCCCATTTTTTACTAAGAAATTTATTAAAAAAGAAAAGTCTTTTACTTGGACAGTAAAAAAATTTAAATGTTTTTTTACCATTAAGTATACTAAATATTTTATTAACAACTTCATATCTATCACCATGAAGCGTTCCAATAAATGACAAATCATATTGTTCAGAAGAATGCTTTATATTATTTCCTGTCGAATAAAATAATGGTTTATATGATAATTTATATTCTTCGCAATCTATATGATCAAAACTCCAAACATGATTTGCATATTGTAGTAATTTTTTATTCTGCGGTTTGTTTTTTATTGAATCCCAAAGGTAATATATAATCTTTATCTTTTTTTTACGTAGTTTTTTTACAAACCATACAGGAGTTGCTTCTGGATTTATTATTAATACAGTATCAATAAAATTTTCAATTATTTTTTTAAAAATATAATTATAATATGAATATGTCAGAAGGAAGCTAAGAGGAGAAATATTTATTCTCAATCCAGCCTTAATAAAAAATGTATTACTCGGCCTTTCATTTAAACATATATAATCATCACAAATTTTAGATAATGATTTCTCTAGATTATTAGAATAGTTAAATACTGAAGGAACCAGCATCAACACTTTATTCTCTATTTTTTGATTCAAAAAGTCAGCCATAATTTATCTAGTTTTAATGATCCGTCCAGGTGAGCCAACAATTACTGAATTATCGGGAAAAGAACCTTTTATTGTTGAATTTGCACCGACAATGCAGTTATTACCTAACTTTGTTCCAGCTTGAATAACAACACCATATCCTATAAAACAATTTTCACCAATATAAGTGTTATTAACTTTTGTTGGTTGCTCATGAATAGGTAATGAAATATTTTCATATGTATGATTAGTATCAGTAATAAATACATTAGCAGAGATTAACGTACCTTTAGATATAATAATACTACTTGAACATATTATATGAAATGATTGTCCAATAGAAGTATTCTCATCTATTATTAACTTACCAT
The DNA here is from genome assembly GCF_009915995.1 of Proteus sp. G2618. Taxonomy (NCBI): domain Bacteria; kingdom Pseudomonadati; phylum Pseudomonadota; class Gammaproteobacteria; order Enterobacterales; family Morganellaceae; genus Proteus; species Proteus sp. G2618. The sequence goes on from NZ_JAABNI010000006.1 coordinate 62,542, forward strand.
TTTTATGTACTTCAATTCTAGCATGAGGAAAAATCCTAACTCTGCGACCTAAAAATACTTTTTTGGTACCCAATAAAAATATAGGCTTTCCAATATACGAATAAAGTCCAATACTTCCAAAAAAAGGTTTAAGCAAGACAGCTCTGATACACCAAAAAAATTTATAAAAATATTGAATTTTAATCATAATGATACTTTATTATGTTCTGCCCAAATTAGAAATAAAACTATGCCAAATAGACGATCTGTATGTTCTTTACCATTCAAATGATCATCAAACATTTTGGTATAGAAATGATAATTAATTATATCCGATCGTGAGTTCAATACATCACCAAACAATTCCTTCCATTTCCCTGTTCTGATCATCATACCTAATGGTAGGTTAAATCCTAATTTCCGTTGAAAATCGAATTCATTAGGTAATATTTTTTTTGATATATCTTTCAATAAAAATTTTTTCATTCCATTTCTAATTTTAAAATTATCAGGAACTTCATTAAATGCAAATTCAATTATTCTATAATCAAGAAGAGGAGCCCTAGCCTCGATAGAATTAAGCATTGAGCATCTATCACTTTTAACTAAGATACTATCTCTTAAATAATGGTTAAAGTCCGAAACACTACAATTTTTCAAAATAGATCGTTTAACATTTTCATTATTTATTCCCCAGTTATCATTTTCCCAACAATTAGGATCTATATTAGGTAATAATTTCAATAACCGAGTTTCATCATAAAAAGATCTTATATTTGGAACATTAACACTTAAATCATATTCCAATGATTTTATCCAATTTCTATATTTTGAGTTTAGTGGTAGTAAATTTCTAAAGGCTTTAATAGGCATTAAATTAAATAAATTTTGATAACGTTTTTTTATATTATCTAATTTTTGCATTCTTTCATAATGTTTATAACCACCAAATAGTTCATCTCCACCATCACCTCCTAAAGCAACTTTACAATATTTAGAAACTTCATAATTTACCAAATACGTAGGAAGTAGTGAAGAGTCATTTATTGGTGTATCAATGCTCTTGGCAATTTTTAAAAATAAGTCAGGTGAAATATTTACACCTTCAATCTCTGTATGTTCAGTACCAAAATAATTAGCAACTAATCTTGCGCTTTCTGATTCATCAAACTGACTGTAACCAGGAAATTTGACCGTAAAGGTTTTCACTTGTCTGGTATGTGTGCTAGCAATTGCAGTTAGCATGCTTGAATCAACACCACCACTTAATAAAATCGAAGCAGGAACATCACACCTTAATTGAAGTTTAACAGCGTCATTAATTAAATATGATAATTTTTCATAAAGATAATTATGATTAGAATTTTCTTTTTGGCCGATAGTAAGATCCCAGTACCTTATCGTATTTTGTTCAAGCTTATTATTTAAATGTATAGTTCTAATTGTACCTGGCTCTAATGAAAAAACATTACTTATCCAGCAATCATTATTTCCTGTAACATAACCATGTTGAAAATAATTAAAAAGAGAATTCTTATTCAGTTTTTTGGGTATATTAGATAAAGCTAATAGTGCTTTTAAATCAGATGAAAAATAAAATCTTTCATCATAATTAGAGTAGAACAAAGGTTTTTCCCCAGCCCTATCTCGACATAAAACAACTTTATTATTTATTGAATCATAGATTGCAAAAGCGTATGCACCATTCAATCTATCAAAATAACTTTCACCAAATAAATTATACCCTTGTAATATAACCTCTGTATCGGATTGACTCAAAAATGATACACCACATTTAATTAACTCATCTCTTAATTCAACATAATTATATATTTCACCGTTAAATGTAATTGAATTTCCATTTCTGACCATTGGTTGGTGTCCAAGTTCAGATAATTCAACAATAGAAAGTCTTACATGTCCAAAATTTACTTTTTGACATGGAGATGTCCACACTCCCATCGAATCTGGACCACGATATCTCATAATAGATAAAGCTGGTTTTAGATCGATAAGCTGAACATTATTTTCTTTTGATATATAGCCAAGAATACCACACATAGCATCACCGTATTAATATGGCTCCACGCCAAATTTTTTAATAATTGTACATATAATTCTGAATATTTTTGGATATTTCAGCATTAAGTCTAACATTCTGTATTTGAAATTTATTTTAACATTATTATTCTTATTTAATTTATAGTTAAAATAATTAGATAACATATTGTAGTTTGAAATATATTCGCTGAAATCGTTTGTCCTAAAGGCATTTAATACACAGATATATCGAATATGCCTCTGTAATGCCATATACAAAAATTTCATTTGCTCATTAGATAATTTTGAATCAAAAAATGATTCCTGTTTTTTTAAAAGATCTATTGCTGATAATATATTTTTTTCACTAAAGCTTCTTGAATAGCTACCTTGTCTAAATCTAGAAATAATTAATATATCAGGGATAATTAATGCAACATCTGCGTGATAAGCACAAGTTCTACTAAATAATATGTCTCTTCCATGCATCCTATCTGGTAAAAAAATAATATCATTATCTATGATAAGTTGCTTCTTAACACATTTATTCCAACAAACCCCACTAATTCCTTTAGGCTGAAAAGATGACATCAAAATATCTTTTTTATAAAGCTCATGCCGCTGATAATTAGATTTATATATAGTTTTATTCTCTAAGAAATTTTTAAATTCATAACCAAAATTTATTATATCATATTTTCTTTTAGAAATTTCAGAATATAAAATATATAAAAGACTATCTAAGAATATATCATCTGAATCTAGATATACAAAATATTCCCCAGTAGAAAATTTCATTGCATAATTTCTAGCAACATTAGGGCCAGAATTATTTTGATATAGGATCCTAAAACGATGATCAGTTCTAGTGAATTCTGAAATGATTTTTTTAGTATTATCTGTAGAACCATCATCAATCAATAACACTTCAAAATTTCTATAAGTCTGATTGGATATACTATATAAGGTATCCAGTATAAACTCTTGAGCATTAAAAATAGGCACTATAATAGAAAATTTAATATTCTCATCCACTTATAATACCTCAATCCATTGTTTAATAATTTCATCTTCATGAAATTTTTTACTTGTATTTAGTGCATTTTTTTTCATATTAATTAACTGCTCTGAGTCATATACACTCTGAATATAATTACAAAACTGATCAATATCATTATCACTGCATAGGAAGCCATCAAAACTATGAGTAATGACTTCAGATGGTCCAACTAACGATTTATTACTTATAACTGGAACAGAATATGACATAGCTTCAGTCATAGTCATTGAAAAGGATTCACTCTTCGATGTAATAATATACAGTGATGCTTTTTTATAGAATTCATACACTTCATTTGTTGCAGGATAAAAAATTACAGTATCATTTAATCCTAATTTTTTAGACAAGCTTTTAAGCTTATCTTGTTCGCTACCATCACCTACAATCCAAAATATAACATTTATCTTCAAATCTTGTATTTTTTTTGCAATTTTTAAAAAATTTTCTATTTGTTTAACAGGCTCTAACCTTGCAACAGTTAAGCAAACAAACTTATCATTAAGATTTATTTTCCATTGTTTATCATCATCAAAATTAGTTGTAGAATTATAAATAATTGTGGAATCTAAATTAATATTCTTAAAACTATCATGACCATTTTGGGTTTGAGTAATTATTCTTTTAACTTTACTATATGCCCACTTTCTTAAAAAACAAATAAGCTTTCCATGACTATTATAACTACTATGCTCACTAGCAATTAAGTTCCTCATATTAAACCCTAGGAAATTAAGTATAATTGTAGTGATAGGATGAGTACTTATATTTGTACAATTTTCATTTAAACTAGTATTATTTTTTCTTAGTTTATAACAAGAATATAATGTAGTAAGTTTATACTTTCTATCTGTAAACTTATATTCACTTACATATTCTAAGCAAACAAGTTCAGACATGGGATACAACGGTTGTAAATTTGTCTTATGTAAAGAATATATTGTTACTTTATATCCATTTTTAGATAATGCATTTGCAAGGTTTATAGAAAATCTTTCTATTCCCCCTTTTAAAGTTATATCTAAAACGAATAAATTAATATTTTTTTTAATTTTCATATTTAAATTCAAATAAAATTAATTATATATTGATATTTAGGTAGCGATGCATAAGTGAATAATTTATAGGATAAAATAACAGATAATATAGTTATATAGAAAACTTTATTTGTCATATATTTTGTATTCACCAGTATATATACGACTAATATTGATTCAAAAATAATAAAATAACTTGATAATCTTACAGTTATATCTTGAAATAAAGGATAATTTATTAAATATAGAAAAAAACCGAAAATATAAATAAAAAATATTTTTTTTATAAAAAGATCATTCTTAAAATTAAATCGAGTAAGTATAAATACAAATACTATTGGGTATAATCTTCGAACGATACCAATAAGATATGCCTCAAAAGAAAATTTATTATAACCTTCAGATAAATACATATTAGCACCTCTTATATTTAAAGTGTGTGCCAATATCTCAATAAATTGTTTAGAGATTAATATCCATAAAAAAGAAATTAGAATCATAAAAATTATTGAGTAAATATTAAAATATCGTTCTAAATTAAAGTTTAGCAATGGCCAAAATATAAGTGCAATTATTGCTGTTTTATGAAAAAGTGTAGCTAAAATAACAGAAAATAAAAATTTATATTTATATTTTCTCATTGCATAATAACCAGCAAGCATAACAATAGAAAGAGCAATACCTTGTCTTAATCCGCTAAGATTAAAATATAGATATATATCACTATAAATAATGATAAAAGTTACAATAATTAACCCTGTACCTAAGAATTTATAAATTGCATAAAAATAAAAAAACAAAGAAAAAATTGCACAAAACAATAAAAAAGCATCAAAATTAGAGTAAATATATTTAAAAAATACATTAAAGATATAAAACCCTGTTTCTATATCACCTTTAAAGGTATTTATATTATTAAATATATTTAAATAATTAGCCGTATCTTGACCTACATCCCCCCTTAAACCGGAAAAAAGAGCAACAATAGTAAACGAAATACATACTGGTATCATTCTTTTTTTGAATAAATTTAAATATTCACAGAAAGATAATAAAATCAATGCGAAAAATACAATAAAATATGGTATCAAGTGGAAACCTCTATTTATGGATTTAGGCTATTTCATATCATTTTTCAAATCAAGTAATACTTTGTAATTCTTTATCATTGATTCCATATCACTAAGGACACACCTTGGATTATACTCAATTAAATTTTTAATTTTTTCGATATTAATTTTATTAAAGAAATCTATATCATTAGCTACGTGCCATTTTATTTCGCAATTAGTGTTTTTAATCAAAACCTCAGCAAGTTGTTTTGCTGAAATATTTCTACCAAATGCGATGTTAATAATGCCAGTAACTTCTTTCTGAATTAACTCTAAAGTAGAGTTAACAACATCTCCAACATACACATAATCTTTTTCATATTCTTCAGTTACATACATATTAACAATGCCTTTATTCAAAGCATCACGTATAATAGAGGGTAAAAATAAATTACTTTCAATTGCTGCACCATAAACATTACTTGGCCTGACAATCAGACATCTTCTATTACTCTTTAAACATAATTCTTCGGCTGTTAATTTTGATAAATTAAATAATCGTCTCGCATCAGTTATTGATATTGTAATATCTGAGTTTTCAGATGATTTATTATCACCTACATATACTCGAGTAGAAGATAGATAAGTTAATGATTCAAATCTAGCTTGATATAACACCCTATTCAATAGGGCAAGATTAGCATCTACAACATTATAGGGATCTTCTTGGCAGTTACCATAACCAGCTGCATATATAACATGCCCCAAATTTTTTAAAAAAATAGATTTATCATCACGCTTAGGTATATAAACTTCATGTCCCTGTATTCTAAGTGTCTTAACAAATTCAGAACCAATAAAACCACGACCACCAAATATAGTATACATTATATAAAAGTCTCTTTTATCTTATAATAAGTTAACTATGATTATAGTATAATAGCCATATGAGTATTAGTCATATAAATTAAAATATCCTATATAAGGTTATTTTTTAAAAAGTCTATGGAGTAATCTTTTAAAGATTTTATTTTACTATTTACCATTTCCCAATCAATATCAGTATTAGTATTCTTCTCAGAATATCCATCAATCAAAATTCTATCTTCCAATCCAAAAAGACTTAATAAAGAAAGAAATCTATCAGCACCTCTTTTATTATTTATAATACAATTAAATGGCTTATTAAAGATAATACAAAAAACACAACCATGAAAAGAATCAGTTATAATATACTCTGAATTATATATATTCCCAAGCCAATCCTCCATACTTAAAACATTAGTAGATAAATTTCCATCGCTTACTTTTTTTACAGAATATTGTTTGATTTCTGCGATATTAGATACTATTTCTTCTTTTTCATTAGTATTATCTAATATGTATGCAAATAATTCCTTTTCTTTTTTCTCATATTCATTAGAACTAATTAAATTTATATAATAATTTTTATCAATAACCATCGTAGGATCTAGTACATGAACAGCATCTACTCCAAAAGTATTTTGGCATATTTTTATACCACTTTTTTCACGCACTGAAATTTTTCTAAATTTTTTTAAGTTATCACTATGATATTTTATTTTTTCTACATCACCTAAAAACTTGTCACCGCCAAATGATGCTGCATAAGATAATTTGATAATATTTTTATTTAAAAAACCAAGAGAATAAACATTTTCAAAATTAGAATATCCCAACTTTGCAAAGACCTGATCGCTACCTACAATACATGCATCAAATTTATTTGACAAAAAATATTTATATAATTCCTTACTATTATATATATTCTCACTTCTAGGGTTAATTTCTAAATTAATAAATTGCCTCAAACTATAATTTTTTTTAGTCAAAATTGAATTACGATATTTTTTTATAAAAAATAACATGTACTTTTTTACTATATATTTCATTAATGACTTAGAATATTTTTCACTTTGAAAGTTAATCAACACAGGTTCGTGACCTAAGTCAGACAACAACTTCATTAATGCGTATGCTTGAATAATCCCACCATAATTATTAATTAATGGAAATGTGATAACTGCTATTCTCATTTAAATGAACCTTATTTAACTATTTTATTTATTAAATATTTAACCAAACCTTTTATGCCTTTATTTTGAATGGCCATGCATGTATATAGTATCTTATATTTCCTATTTATCTTCTCCATATTACTTATAAAATAATCTATATCATTCATTTTAACAGCTTCCTCATAATAGGAATGAGATTTACTTGCTATTTTTATTCTCATATCTTGAACAAGCCCTCTTAAAAAAGAAATATTATTCTCTGGTTTAACTCTTAAGTGAGGATACCATTTTCCTTTCTTATTTAATTTGAATAGTCGATATGAAAGTTCATCATGTGTATGTCTATAATGAGCAGCTTGAGATTGAAATATTTTATTAGTATCTATTGACTGGAAATTTACTCTTTTATCTTTTATTGCATTCTGGATAATTTTATGAATTACATTATTTCTTACGATAACAATATTATTTCCTAAACTATCTTTTGAATATTCAGGTAACCAAGCATCGCCAATAACAATATCAGCAGTTTCATTAAAAACATCATCGGTAAAATCTGAAGCAATTGGTTTAAAATACCCTAATCCCCAATTTTGCCCATGCAATTTATTTTTAGGTACTATTACTGTTTTCATTTCACCATTAATTAATCCGGTCATCTTTATTGCATATTTATCAGCAGGGAAGTCGTCTAATTTATACCTAAAATCTATATTTTTCATATCTCCAGGTTGAATACCTACCTGCCATCCCATAAAATCAGCAAACTTTGTACTTTTTTGATGACCACAGATTAATCCAACTGTAAAAATGATTCTATCATTGAAAATTGGTTCCTCTTGACACAACAACCTAACTGCTTTAATAAAACTTGGTATACCAACAATTGCATATTTTCCTGCATTTTCTTTTACTACTTCTAAAACTTTTGATAATTCGACAGGATAATATTTTGTCTTGGCTCCTTCTTTTATTTCTTTGATACTTTTTGAAATTTGATATTCGAAGAGGATTGAAGAATCTGAATCATTTTTTTCTTTAACATGAATAACGCCATCAATATAATTATTTTCAAGTAATTCTTTTAATATCCATGTCCCAACACCTCCAGAACTTGCATTTCTTCTATAATCCCCTTCTAATACATGCCCTGCATATAAAGATATATAATATCCAATCCTCTTATCATATAAGCATCCTTCCTGATTTGAGTATAACTTATTGGAAATGACATTTTCATTTATATCTTTATTTAAATATGGCGACACTTTTTCTACGATCAATGATAATTCAGTATCTTCAGTATCTCCGATTACTTCTTCATATAGTCCTTTATCATTCATCTTTATTTTTATTTTATTTTCTACTAATGAAGTAACTCCACTTACCTCACTAAAAACTTTTTTACTATTAAATTCTTTTACATTCATTCTGATTCACTCAAATTTAATTTTAACGATAATTATTACATTATTATTTTATATACATAAATTATATAATAATTATTTTCTATATTTGTTTTTTATATACACTACCAATTGGCTTACTATATTTTTCTCATAGCTATTCATTATAAAGCCATATGAGCACAGAAATATAAAAATTACTGAAAAAGATATAAACAACATTAATGAATATATTGATGTAATATTAAATTGGCTCTTAATTATATAGATAATAGAAAATAAAATCGTCATCGGAATAAATATTTTCATTATATCCACCCAGAATTTTTTTATATTTAATCCTAATTTTAAATAATACATATTCATTATAATTCCATTCAATAGAAAAAATGCCATTGAAATAGAAACAGCAACTCCCCAATATCCATAATTTCTCACTAATATTAAGGAAAGAAAAATTGTAAGTATAGCCATAATAGTTGCTGTAATGGATCTAAATGCAAATTTATTCTTTGCTTGTAAAATACTTAGTCCTAAATTTTGTATTAATGGTATTGAAAGAGGAATCATAATAATTATAGTTAAATAATATGCATCTTCGTAAGCATGACCAGCCCAATAATATATGAATTCTTTTCCAAAAATAATAAAGCCAAGAACAACCATAAATATAATAAAAGATTGTAATCTCCCTACTTTTATCATTTCAAAAGTTAATTCATTATTAGTAACACCTTTAGATATCATTTTTGATATTTTAGGTAACATTACACCACTAATAGCTGTTGATAACATTATAAATGTTGTGTTAAATAATATCGATATTGAATATATAGCAACACTTTCAGTTCCTTTATATGAACCTATAATTAATTGCCCAAAATTCCAATTCACTTGATCAACTATTAGAGCTAAAAATATAAACATGGAGTATTTGAAAACAAGTCTAAATACTTTAAAATTAAAATCACAAATACTAAATTTAATATTTATTATTTTTTTATAATAAATATAATGTAGAAGCATAAAAATAACATTAATAACAGATACAATTAAAATCATTGCAACCACACGATAATTAAAATGAATTGCACCTATTATCAATAAAGGTATAGATAAAGAACGAAAAATACTTAATATCTTTATAAAAGTAAACTTCTCATATGCAGTTAGAATAGATCTATAAATATTTAAAGGAATCATTAATGATATATTAATAGCTAAAATAATTAATAAAACTTTTAAAGTATCAATTTCATTTTTTGTCATTGCATCAGAAAAAATAAAATCTATATTTTGATACAATAAAAACATAACTATAATAGATGCTATACTAATAGTAATGTATGATAATTTTATTGTCCCATACAAAATTTGTTGTTGTTTTTTTTCATTTTTTTCCAAATAATTAGATGTAAAAATAACTATTGCATTTCCAAATCCAAAATCTAAAATAGCCAAATAAGTTAAGATTGTTATTGCCAAGGAATAAAGGCCATATTCTGACTGGCCTAAGTATCGTAAAATAAATGGTGTATACGCTAACATAACAAATGTATTTAAAAAAATATTCAAATATGTTAGGGCAACCCCCATTTTTCTTTCATTTAATTTCATTATTTGACCCAATAATAATGATATATAGTTAGAATGAATTTCTTTAAAAAACTATTTCATTTTAATATATTTCTTCTTATTGTTTCAAAGCTTGGTTGACTTAAATCTTTTTTAGAAAGAATAGGATTTTTTATAGGCCAATCTATATTAATATCTTTGTCATTCCAAAGAATCCCAGCTTCATCATTAGGATCATAATAGTCTGTACATTTGTATTGAAAATCAACAGTATCACTAAGTACTGCAAATCCATGAGCAAATCCAGGAGGAATATAAAATTGTTTTTTATTTTCCTCACTCAAAATAACAGATGCATACTGGCCAAAAGTACGAGAATTAACTCTCAAATCAACAGCAACATCAAAAACAATACCCCTTGTTACGCTGACTAATTTTCCTTGTGGTTTTGTTTTTTGAAAATGTAATCCTCTTAAAACATTTTTAATAGATCTTGAACGGTTATCTTGAACAAATTTTTCTTTTATTCCTAATAAGCTAGAATACCTATCTTCATGATAAGTTTCTAGAAAAAAACCACGATCATCGCCAAAAACTCTAGGTTCAATAATAAAACAATTCTCAATATTTGTTTGTATTACTTTAATCATTTATTTGCCTTTAAAGAATCAATAAGTATGTCATTTTCTAACAAAGATAATAGATATTTACCATAATCATTTTTACTCATTAAATTTGAACGATTATATAATTCATCATCACTTAACCATTTTTGAGACCAAGCTATTTCTTCTAAACAAGCAACTTTTAATCCTTGCACATTTTCAATCGTTTGTACAAAAGATGATGCTTCATGCATACTTTCATGAGTACCTGTATCTAACCAAGCAAATCCTCGACCCAATAGTTCAACTTTCAAAGATTTATTTTCAAGATACATTTGATTAATAGACGTTATTTCTAGCTCACCTCTATGTGATACTTCAACTCTTTTGGCATAATCTATCACTTTATTATCATAAAAATATAACCCTGTTACAGCCCAGTTGGATTTAGGCTCTTGTGGTTTTTCTTCTAAACTAAGCACTTGATAATTATTATCAAATTCAACAACACCAAAGCGTTCAGGATCTTTTACATGGTAGCCAAAGATAGTTGCTCCATTTAAATTATTAGCAATATTTCTCAAAGTTCGACTAAAAGATTGACCATAAAAAATATTATCTCCTAATACTAAACAAACACTTTCTGTGCCAATAAATTCTTCCCCAATAATAAACGCTTGTGCTAATCCTTCTGGTTTAGGCTGTATCGCATATTGGATAGAAATACCAAATTGAGAACCATCCTTTAATAATCGTTCAAAATTACTTTTATCTTCTGGTGTTGTTATAATTAAGATATCACGAATACCAGCTAACATTAGGATAGATAGCGGGTAATAGATCATAGGTTTATCATAAACAGGTAGTAACTGTTTTGAAACTCCCATGGTTATTGGATATAGTCTTGTTCCAGAACCACCAGCTAAAATAATGCCTTTCACTTTTTAACCTCTAATATATTTACCATTTTCTTAATGCAATCACTGATATAAACTATATTTTAAAGCATTAGCATTAATAGAATATGAAATAGAAAACCTATAAATATCTTATTGTAATCAGTAAGATATTTATAATTTATGTTTGAAAAAACAATAAATTTATTCTATATGATAACTATTTTTATTAATTCAAATAAAAATTTCAGGACACTCTACAGACTGATAAAAGTTTCATAAGAAAGCATACCAGAGCTGAATTAATATAATTTATACCTTAAACCATTATAAATAAGTTACAATATAACGGTTTGATACCAATAGGTTATCGAAAATTGTTATGTTTATCTTAGCATCATAAATTTTTATGATGCTAAGATAAACATAACACTAAGGACAAAGTAATTATTAATATAAAACTCCGTAATTATTTAATTAAATTTAAGATAGTTTGGTAGAAATAAATTTACACATATCACTTTTTTTTAAAAGTGATAACTAAAAACATTAATCTTTTCTAAACATTAACTACTATTGATTAGCCTAACTTTGCCTATTTAGCTCATAGCTACCGCACTAGGTTATGGCTCCCAGAGTACCATCAAGTAGTAAAAACATACTTATTGTATATAAGTATCACACTCAAAATACATAAATATTTTTTATTATTTTAAGATTTGTGCATGTAAATTTACTAAGTAAGTTAAAAGCGCTTAATAATATCACTAAACAAGAAGTGTGACCATCAAAGCAATTACCTTAAAGAATAGTCTTAAGATAAGAATAAGCTAAGATAATTAATTTAAATCATCAAATTATGACATTTAGCTAGCCGTTAAGGACACTCATCAAAAAGTTATCTATGTAATACAAAATAGATACATTAATGTTAAAAAATTTGTTAATACATTTCAGTTAGTTATATGAAGTACTCGTCAATAAGCTCATTAAAAAAGCTCTTTTGCTTAAAGGCACCTAAGAGTAAATCCATGTTGCTCTCGATTAAGGTATAATATCAAACATTATGCTAATTTATTATTTAGACTAAATTTCATATACCTACAAGGTAACAAAATTAGAAATAACACTATTAAAAACATGTGATTATGAAACACTCCATCAAATATACAATTTAAGCTAATAAACAAATCAAGAATAAACAGGTATACTTTTCACCCTTAAAAACAATTTATTGAATAGTAACCATTAATAAAATTTTATTATTAAGGAATAGTTTAATGAAAATCACAATCTCAGGTACCGGCTATGTCGGTCTATCTAACGGAATACTTCTTTCCCAAAACAACAAAGTTGTTGCGTTAGATATCAATAAAGAAAAAGTTGAATTACTGAACAAAAAAATCTCTCCAATTACAGATAAAGAAATTGAAGAGTTTTTAGCAACCAAAGAGCTCGATTTTACTGCAACTTTAGATAAAGAATTCGCTTACAAAGATGCTGAGTTTGTTATCATTGCCACACCGACCGATTACGATCCTAAAACAAACTACTTTAATACCTCTTCAGTAGAGTCTGTTATCCGTGATGTTTTAGAATATAATCCAAACACGACAATGATTATAAAATCAACCATTCCTGTTGGTTTTACGAAAGAAATGAGAGAAAAATATAATACGGATAATATTATTTTCTCTCCTGAATTCTTACGCGAAGGTCGCGCACTTTACGATAATTTATATCCATCTCGTATTGTTATTGGTGAACAATCAGAAAGAGCACAAAAATTTGCAGACCTTTTACAACAAGGCGCACTGAAAAAAGATATTGATGTTCTATTCACTGACTCCACAGAAGCAGAAGCCATCAAATTATTTGCTAATACTTATTTAGCACTACGTGTTGCTTACTTTAATGAGCTTGATAGCTATGCAGAATCTTACGGTTTGAACTCAAAACAAATCATCGAGGGCGTCTGTTTAGATCCGCGTATTGGTAACCATTATAATAATCCATCGTTTGGTTATGGTGGTTACTGCTTACCAAAAGACACTAAACAACTATTAGCAAACTATGATTCTGTTCCTAATAATATTATTAGTGCAATCGTTGAAGCTAACCGCACACGTAAAGATTTTATTGCAGACTCAATTATCGCTAGATCACCAAAAGTCGTAGGTGTTTATCGTTTAATTATGAAGTCTGGTTCTGATAATTTCCGCTCTTCTTCTATCCAAGGCATTATGAAACGCATTAAAGCCAAAGGTATTGAAGTGGTGATTTATGAGCCAGAGATGAAAGAAGAAACCTTCTTTAACTCAAGATTAGTTCGTGATTTAAATGAGTTTAAATCAATCTCTGATGTCATTATTACCAATAGAATGTCATCAGTGCTAAACGACGTTGAAGAAAAAGTTTATACTCGTGACCTCTTTGGTAACGACTAAATCTATTTCATATGCTCAATATCGTCTTATTTGAACCCGAAATTCCACCCAATACGGGTAATATTATTCGCCTGTGTGCTAACACAGGCTTTCATCTTCATCTAATCCAACCATTGGGTTTTACTTGGGATGATAAACGTCTACGCCGTGCAGGGCTTGATTATCGTGAATTTGCTGATATTAAGCAGCATCACGATTACTATGCTTTTTTAGAAAGTGAAGGCTTAAACCCTGATAATGCACAATCACCAACAGGTGCGCGTGTATTTGCGTTAACGACAAAAGGCACACCAACACATAGCAATGTGAGCTATCAAGATGGAGATTATCTCCTTTTTGGACCTGAAACTCGTGGTTTACCGCCTTATGTGTTGGATAATATGCCGACACAGCAGAAAATCAGAGTTCCAATGCTTGCTGATAGTCGTAGTATGAACCTGTCAAATACCGTTGCCGTTGTCGTTTTTGAAGCATGGCGTCAACTTGGTTATCCTGGTGCATTACTAAGAGACTGAAATGCAAAAAGCGCTGATCATAAATAATGACTAGCGCTTTTTTTAATTTCAAATGACTAAAAATCTAACTTATTACTCTGACGGTTTTCTGATTTCAGCAACGACTTTGGTGATATACCTACACCCTTCCCCCACATCCTTTAATACCAATGCGTGAGCACCAATCACAGCATTATCACCTATTTCTATCTCTCCGCCGATAATCGAAGAATTACAGCCAATATAAACATGGTTGCCAACTCGAATATCTGCTTTGCCATCTTTTTCTTTTACTCCAATGGTGACACCTTGCATTAATGTCACATTCTCACCTAGTTGACAGTAATTAGTCAGTACGATCCCTATGGGATGTGGTAATGAAAGGCCTTTACCTATGCGTGTTCTTAGTGAGATATCGTTGCAGTATTTACGATTATTTTTAGCACCGATACGAATACCAAGTTTTTTAAGAAAACGATTTTTAGAGAAATAAAAGAATTGGGCGACACGCCACCAAAAAAGATAACGCGAACGCTGGCAGAAAAAGACACGATGAAAAAGTCTTATCCAACTAAAAGGCTTGTTATCACCGATATATTCAGCGTGTAAACAAGCCTTAAGTTCAGAAAGTGTGACTTCAGTTAATGCCATTAAATACCATCACCGCATTCAAAACCGGGCACCACACCATTAAAGTGTTGATCCATATCGAGTGAAGGCTTGTCACTCGTCGGCTTACCGACAATACGGGCTGGAACACCGGCAACAGTAGTATGAGCAGGAACTTCATGTAGTACCACAGAGCCAGCACCAATTTTGGCACCACGGCCAATCTCAATATTGCCGAGTATTTTAGCACCTGCGCCAATCATTACACCTTCGCGTACTTTAGGGTGGCGATCGCCACAGGTTTTACCTGTACCCCCTAAAGTGACGGATTGTAGGATCGAAACATCGTTCTCTACGATAGCGGTTTCACCAATCACAATACCTGTTGCGTGATCAAGCATAATGCCATGACCAATGCGAGCGGCGGGATGAATATCAACCCCAAAAGTCACAGAAATCTGATTTTGTAGGTAAATAGCAAGAGCTTTACGATCTTGTCCCCATAACCAATGCGCTATGCGATAAGCTTGTAAGGCATGAAAACCTTTTAGATAAAGCAGAGGTGTGGAGTACTTATCAACTGCGGGATCGCGTAAACGAACGGCTGAAATATCATAAGCTGCTGATTCAATCATAGAATTATCACTACGATATGCTTCTTCAACAATCTCACGAACAGCAATCGCAGGCATAGTCTGGGTTGCCAGCTTGTTCGCCAGCATATAGCTTAAGGCACTGCCTAAGTTTTCATGCTTGAGTAATGTCGCATGGAAGAAACTAGCCAAAATTGGCTCGCAATCTGCCAAACATCTTGCTTCATCTTTAATATGATCCCAGACTCTTTTTAGTTCTTCTAGCGACATACTCACTCTCATTCTTTTTACATTGAAGCCTAAGTAAAAACTTAGGCTTCTTATGTTTAAAACAGAAATAAATAACTATCTAAAATAGACTTAGAAAAGATTGCTGTCTATCTCATTTTTCGTTGCACGGCCTAATAAAGATAATGCCGCTTCTTTGGCGTCTTTATGCTGGTATAAAATTTGGTAGATCTGCTCTGTGATAGGCATTTCAACACCGACTTGTTCGGCCAATGCACGAACTTCTTTGGTATTGCGATAGCCTTCAACGACCTGTCCTATTTTTTCTTGGGCAGTATCAACATCAAAACCTTGACCTAGCATCATGCCAAATCGACGATTACGAGATTGGTTATCGGTACAAGTTAAAACTAAATCACCTAAACCCGCCATTCCCATAAAAGTAGCTGCATCTGCGCCTAATGCTTTACCCAAGCGGCTCATCTCGGCAAGTCCACGGGTGATCAGCGCTGTACGCGCATTCGCACCAAAACCCATACCATCAGACATACCCGCACCAATCGCAATCACGTTTTTTACTGCGCCACCTAATTGCACACCGATAAAGTCAGGGTTTTTATAAACACGGAAACTTTTGCCACAATGGAAAAGCTGTTGAAGCTCTTCAGAGAACGTATTATCCGTTGATGCCACAGAAATCGCAGTAGGCAAACCAGCGGCAAGCTCTTTAGCAAAAGTAGGGCCTGATAAAACTGCTAGCGGGATTTCATTACCTAATACTTCACGCGCTACATCTTGCAACAAGCGACCAGTATGAGCCTCAAGTCCTTTTGTCGCCCAAACAACACGTGCATCCTGACGTAAAAAGGGTTTGATCTGTTGTAATACATCACCAAAAACATGGCTTGGGATCACAACAAGAATATTACGGCTGGCTTCAATGGCTTTTTGCAAAGAAGCTTCCATGTATAAACTATCAGGAAAGGAAACATCGGGCAGAAATGCCTGATTACAGCGTGCTTGTTCTAATGCAGCAACATGCTCAGGATCATGACCCCAAAGTACGACATCATGACCATTGCGCGCTAAGGTAATCGCTAAAGCGGTGCCGTATGAACCGGCACCGATAACTGTCATAGAAGCGTTCATTAAGCTTCTTCAGCCCCTTCATTAGCAGCATCAGTTTGTTGCTGTTGTAAATAGTTCATAAACAACGCATCAAAGTTAACAGGTGCTAAGTTCAGTTGTGGGAAAGTACCACGGCTAACTAAGTTAGTGATACATTCACGAGCGTAAGGGAACAGAACGTTAGGGCAATATGCACCTAAGCAATGTGCCAGTTGAGTGCCTTCGATACCTTCAACGGTAAAGATACCTGCTTGTTGAACTTCACACAGGAATGCTGTTTCGTTATCCATTGTTGCGGTTACAGTAACGCGCAGAATAACTTCATATACGTTTTCAGCTAAAGTATTAGAAGAAGTATCCAGATCTAATTTAACTTCTGGCTGCCACTCTTTTTGGAAAACTTGTGGGGCATTAGGCGCTTCAAAAGAGATATCTTTTGTATAGATACGTTGAATTTGAAAAGTCATCTCTTGGTTTTGCTGTTCTGACATAATAATCTTACCTTTTTATATCCTTATTAATTGAATAGCAGTAAGTATAGAACTCAATCTGCCCGCTCGTTACTTTTTACCTTTAGCCAGTGGTAAATTCTCACCACTCCAGCCTGAAAGACCATCTTTTAAGATAAAGACTTTTTCAAAACCGAGTTTAATTAGGCTTTCTGCAGGTTTTGCACCTTCAATACCTGATGGTGACACAACAATAACTGGCTGTGATTTATATTTCTCCAGCTCAGCAATATTATTATTTTTGATTTCAGAAGGCGTTAAATTGATAGAATCAATGATATGTCCTTTACGGAATTCATCACGGCTACGGATATCAACACACACCGCATTCTCTTTGTTTATCAAAGAAATCGCTTCTGTACGGGAAATATTTTTCGTCTTAGAAAAAAGCCCTTTAAAGGTCAATACAATGACCGCCACCAGCAACGCTACCCAAACAAAGCTTAACAGGGTGTGCCGGTTGAAAAATTGCATTACTTCTTGCAGCATAGGATGCAATCACTCTCGTTGGTTAAAAATAGTATCAAAGAGCCAAAGTATACCTTTGTCATGGCGCAATTACAGCCTATTCCTGCTTTTCTCTTTCTATTTTTGCGGAAAGTTTCTCAACAATCATTTTTTTTATTGACGGATTTATGTACCATTAGCGTCGGTTCCGTGAAAAATGATGAATTGAAAAGGCCTTACCTTTTTACTCTACAGGATCCCTCTTCAGGCAAGCTATTAATAAATCAGCATCCCTAATAGTGGCTACTTACGTATAAAATCTCCCATATTACGTAAGATTTATACCTGTCTGAGATACAACAACTATCTGTTATTTATTTAAAAGTATTGAGAACACGAGCATGTCGCAAACAAATCAAGTGCCTAAAATTGGATTCGTTTCATTAGGTTGTCCTAAAAATTTAGTGGACTCTGAACGTATCCTAACCGAACTGCGCACAGAAGGTTATCAAGTTGTTCCTACCTATAATGATGCTGATTTAGTCATCGTCAACACCTGTGGGTTTATTGACAGCGCAGTACAAGAATCGCTAGAAGCGATTGGTGAAGCACTCGATGAAAATGGTAAAGTTATTGTTACTGGCTGTTTAGGTGCAAAAGAGAACCAAATTCGTGAAGTGCACCCTAAAGTACTTGAGATCACAGGGCCCCATAGTTATGAACAAGTTTTATCTCATATTCACCACTATGTGCCAAAACCTGATCACAACCCTTTTCTCAGCCTTGTTCCTGAACAAGGTGTAAAATTAACGCCTCGTCATTATGCGTATTTAAAAATCTCTGAAGGTTGTAATCACCGTTGTACTTTCTGCATCATCCCATCAATGCGAGGTGATTTAGACAGTCGTCCAATTGGTGAAGTCTTAGGTGAAGCTAAAAGATTAGTTAATGCAGGAGTAAAAGAGTTACTTGTTATCTCTCAAGATACTTCTGCTTATGGTGTTGATACTAAACATCAAACGGGTTTTTGGGATGGAATGCCTGTCAAAACCAGTATGGTCAGTTTATGTGAACAACTGGCAAAATTAGGTATTTGGGTTCGCTTACATTATGTTTATCCATATCCACATGTTGATGATGTCATTCCTTTAATGGCAGAAGGTAAAATTCTACCTTATTTAGATATTCCTCTTCAGCATGCCAGCCCTAAGATTTTAAAACTGATGAAACGCCCAGGTGCTGTTGAGCGTACATTAGAGCGAGTAAAACGCTGGCGTGAAATTTGCCCGGAATTAACCTTACGTTCTACCTTTATTGTTGGTTTCCCGGGTGAAACAGAAGAAGATTTCCAAATGCTATTGGATTTCCTCAGCGAAGCTCGCCTTGATCGCGTAGGTTGCTTTAAATACAGCCCTGTTGATGGTGCGAAAGCAAATGAATTAGCCGATCAAGTACCTGAAGAAGTGAAAGAAGAGCGTTATCATCGCTTTATGCAATTACAGCAGCAAATTTCGACTGAACGCCTGCAAGAGAAAATCGGCAAAGTGTTGCTTGTTATGATTGATGAAGTGGATGAGGAAGGTGCAATTGGTCGTAGTATGGCCGATGCACCTGAGATTGATGGTGCTGTTTACCTCAATGAGCAATTTGATGTAGAACCAGGACAAATCGTTCGTGTTCTTATTGAACATGCAGACGAATATGATCTTTGGGGTACTATCGTCGAATAATCTCTCTCGCGGACAGCGTGATATTCTATTGCGCTGTCACACAGGATCCCTCTTTTTTACTCTCTCCTATTATTATTGCTTTATAATCTCTTATTAATTGAATAGATTACCTGTTAGGTATTATCTGAAATTTCGGCTTTATTTCGTGTTAACTGGTCAGTTGTTTGGTGACATGGAATAATCTTATAAACTGTTATGAAAGGTACGTTGGTCAGATGGCAAAGAAAATGGATCTTCAAAAAAAAACACATCCGTCTTATCGTGTATTTTCTTTACCGTTAATCACGTTGCTTATTAGCACCTCTCTTTTTTCTGCCCTTCCTGTTTTTGCTAACACATTAACGGACAACCGCAATCAGCTAAAAGATCTACAAACCACGATTGCAGAAAAAGAAAAACAAGTTCAAGAACAACAAAAACAACGCACAGCCCTTCTTGGTCAATTAAAAACACAAGAAACTCAAATTTCTAGTGCAGGTCGCGCTGTGCATGAAACCCAAAATCGCTTACAAACATTGGGTAAAGAGATAAAAACCATTACCGCAAATATTGCTCGCTTACAAAAACAGTATCAGTCACAACAAGAGTTATTAGCGCGTCAAATGGATGCTGCGTATCGTCAAGGTAAACACCAAGGTATTGAGCTCTTATTTCGTGGTGAAGAAGGCCAGCGTGAAGAGCGTATTTTAGCGTATTACAGCTATATTAATGATGCTCGCAAAGAAACAATGGCAGAGCTTGCTCAAACATCAAAAGAGCTTGAGGCAGAAAAAACAGCGCAGCAAGCAAAACAGAACGAGCAAAAGCAGGTTCTCACTAAACAACAACAAGAAAAACAAAAACTCGATAATGCATTAGCTGCTCGACAAAAAACGCTGACCCAACTTGAATCAACCTTAAAAGCAGATCAGAAAAACTTAGCCACCATGCGAGCTAATGAAGCTCAATTAAGAAATAAAATTGCTCAAGCTGAACGAGAAGCCAAAGCACGAGCAGAACGTGAAGCCCGAGAAGCAGCACGGATTGTAGCCAAACAACGAGAAGCCCAACAGCGTGGTTCAACCTATAAACCAACAGCTGAAGAGCAATCATTAATGTCACGTACTGGTGGTTTAGGTAAACCTGCGGGACAAGCTATTTGGCCTATCAGGGGCTCTTTATTACACCGTTTTGGTGAGTCTATTTCTGGCTCTGGCGAATTACGCTGGAAAGGAATTGTGATACCAGCAGCACAAGGTACGGAAGTAAAAGCCATTGCTGATGGACGTGTATTATTAGCAGATTGGCTTCAAGGTTATGGTTTGGTCGTCGTGGTTGAACATGGTAAAGGTGATATGAGCCTTTATGGTTATAACCAAAGCGCTTTAGTGAATGTTGGTCAACAGGTTAAAGCAGGCCAATCTATCGCTTTAGTTGGTAACAGTGGTGGACAAGAGCGTTCAGCACTCTATTTTGAAATTAGACGTCAAGGAAAAGCAGTAAACCCTGTTCCTTGGCTTGGGAGGTAGGTTTGAAATTACTTGGCACATTACAACGCAAGCGCTCTTTTCTACTTAGTTTAATGTTGCTAAGCCTGGTTGTAAGTACACCTGCCTTTGCAGCAAAATTAGCCATTGTGATTGATGATTTTGGTTATCGTAAAAAAGAAGATAACCAAGTTTTACAGCTTCCTACTGCAGTTTCTATCGCTATTTTACCTGATTCTCCTCATGGTAAAGAAGTGGCGACTAAAGCCCATGCACAAGGGCGTGAAATACTGATCCATATGCCAATGGCGCCAATTAGTAAACAACCTCTAGAGCGCGATACCCTAAAGCCCTCTATGGATCAGAACGAAATTAATCGTATTATTCAACAT
This sequence comes from Proteus sp. G2618, assembly GCF_009915995.1. NCBI lineage: Bacteria > Pseudomonadati > Pseudomonadota > Gammaproteobacteria > Enterobacterales > Morganellaceae > Proteus > Proteus sp. G2618. Next base: position 84,271 of record NZ_JAABNI010000006.1, read on the forward strand.
GCTATTAGTAATGTTCCTTACGCTGTCGGTATGAATAACCATATGGGTAGTGCAATGACATCAGATAGACAAGCAATGGATAGGGTTATTAAAGCGCTTAATCACTCTAATCTCTATTTTTTAGATAGTGTGACCATCGGTAATACACAAGCTGCTATTGCAGCGAAAGCCGCAGGAGTTCCATCTTTGCGTCGCCATGTTTTTCTCGATAACGTACAAACAGAAGCTGAGACTCGCCAACAACTTGCCCGCGCTATTGCTTTAGCGAGAAAAAATGGTTCTGCCATTGCTATCGGACATCCTCATCCCTCAACAGTTAGAGCATTGCAACAACAACTGCCTTTACTACCTGCTGATATTCAACTTGTGGCACCAAGCACTCTATTAAAACCACAAACAGAAAAACCAGCACAACCTGAACCACCAAAAGTTGTCCCACCAACAGAACAACCGAAAGAGTCAAAACCTGCGTCTTGGTTAAAGCCAGCGCAAGAAGCGATTATTTCGATGAAAAAAAGTACGCTAATTAATACATTATCCAGTGGATTTAGCTCATCAGAAAAAAAGAAATTACCTGACACACCTGATCCTAATGGAATTGAGGAAGTTGAAAAATAATGCAATAAAAAAGAGCCTTAAAAGGCTCTTTTTTTGCTTAATGCACACTCATTACTGCCAATCTAAAATCACTTTACCTGATTGACCTGAACGCATGATATCAAAACCTTTTTGGAATTCATCAATTGGGAATTGATGAGTAATAATTGGAGAGAGATCAAGGCCAGACTGAATAAGTGCAGCCATTTTATACCATGTTTCAAACATCTCACGTCCATAGATACCTTTAATAAACAAACCTTTAAAGATAACTTGTCCCCAATCAATTGCCATATCAGAAGGCGGAATACCCAACAGTGCGATACGACCGCCATGATTCATGGTATTAAGCATGGTACGAAACGCAGGCGGCGCACCTGACATTTCTAATCCCACATCAAAACCTTCTGTCATCCCCAATTCTTTCATAACATCCATTAGGTTTTCTTTGCTGACATTCACGGCTCTGGTAACACCCATTTTTTTCGCGAGATCAAGACGATATTCATTAACATCGGTGATCACCACATGACGAGCCCCAACATGCTTACAAATTGCAGCCGCCATGATCCCAATAGGGCCAGCACCTGAAACCAGAACATCTTCCCCCACTAAATCAAAAGATAATGCGGTATGCACGGCATTGCCAAATGGATCAAAAATAGCCGCTAATTCATCAGGAATATTGTCAGGGATTTTAAACGCATTAAAGGCAGGGATAACTAGATATTCAGCAAAACAGCCGGGACGATTTACACCCACACCAATGGTATTACGACATAAATGAGTACGACCACCACGGCAATTACGGCAATGGCCACAAGTGATATGCCCTTCACCGGAGACACGATCACCAATATTAAAACCTTTAACTTCCTGCCCTATCGCAACAATTTCGCCGATATACTCATGGCCTACAACCATAGGAACAGGAATTGTTTTTTGTGACCACTCATCCCAGTTATAAATATGAACGTCAGTGCCACAAATTGCTGTTTTACGAATTTTGATCATCACATCGTTATGACCAAGTTCAGGTACTGGAACATCGGTCATCCAGATACCTTCTTGTGCTTTTAATTTTGACAATGCTTTCATAGAGTAACCTTATGCAATCACATTAAGTTCTTTGCCAATTTTGATAAATGCCGCCACTGCACGCTCAATTTGTTCAGTAGTGTGTGCTGCCGACATTTGCGTACGAATACGTGCTTGCCCTTGAGGTACAACAGGATAGAAGAATCCTGTGACATAAATTCCCTCATCAAGTAAGCGTGTTGCAAATTCTTGAGCTAATTTAGCCTCTCCTAACATAACGGGGATAATGGCATGATCTGCGCCAGCCAATGTAAAACCCGCGGCGCTCATTTTTTCACGGAAAAGTGAGGCGTTACGCCATAAACGGGCACGAATTTCATCCCCTGATTTCAGCATATCTAAAACAGCAATAGAGGCCGCAACAATCGCAGGAGCTAATGAATTAGAGAATAAATAAGGGCGAGAACGCTGACGCAACCACTCAACAACTTCTTTACGCGCTGCGGTATATCCACCAGAAGCACCACCTAACGCCTTACCTAAAGTGCCTGTGATAATGTCGACTCTGCCCATCACATCACAATACTCATGAGTTCCGCGACCTTGTGCACCCACAAAGCCTACAGCATGAGAATCATCGACCATAACAAGGGCACCAAATTCATCGGCTAAATCACAGATAGATTTTAGGTCTGCAATCACACCATCCATTGAAAATACACCATCTGTCGCGATCATAATGTGGCGAGCATTATCTGCTTTGGCTTTTTCAAGTTGAACACGTAGCTCTGCCATATCGTTATTGGCATAGCGATAACGTTTAGCTTTACATAAACGCACACCATCAATAATAGATGCATGGTTTAAAGCATCAGAAATAATGGCATCTTCAGGGCCCATTAATGTTTCAAATAATCCCCCATTGGCATCAAAACAAGATGAATACAGAATGGCATCTTCCATACCTAAAAATTCAGCGATTTTATTTTCTAATGTTTTATGTGAATCTTGAGTACCACAGATAAAACGTACAGAAGCCATACCAAATCCGTGGCTGTCCATACCTGCTTTTGCAGCTTCAATTAATTTTGGATGATTAGCGAGGCCTAAATAGTTATTAGCACAGAAGTTAATAACATGGCTTCCATCAGCAACTGCGATATCTGCGCTTTGTGAAGAAGTGATGATGCGCTCATTTTTAAAGAGGCCATCTTGACGAGTTTGTTCTAGTTGTTGATTAATTTGTTGGTAAAACGTGGGAGTAGACATACTTTCTCCTAAGACAGCAATTCGAAAAGAGACAACTTAAATAGTTTGACTATAATATAGTCAGTATTGTTTCTTATTTTATGCCTTTGTTCTATTAAAAACGACAAATGTAAATAAATAATGTTATTTGTGTAATTAAGATCACTAATACGCTCTGCTTTTTTCGAGAATTTCAGTCTGTTGTTCCATGATGAATGCTACCGTTAAAGCTGTTCAGTGTTATTATAGACCTAGAGCTAATTTTTAGATTTTATATGAAGGGGTAGCCACATGATTATCGTCACTGGCGGTGCAGGTTTTATCGGCAGCAATATTGTTAAAGCATTAAATGATGAAGGTTATACTGATATCTTAGTTGTTGATAACCTTAAAGATGGCACCAAATTTGTGAATTTGGTTGATCTAAATATCACTGATTACATGGATAAAGAAGATTTTATTGCAAGCATTGTTGCTGGTGATGATTTCGGTGATATTGATGCGGTTTTCCATGAAGGTGCTTGCTCTTCCACGACAGAGTGGGATGGCAAATATATGATGGATAACAACTATCAATATTCTAAAGAGCTACTTCATTTTTGTCTTGAACGCCAAATTCCTTTCTTATATGCCTCTTCTGCTGCAACTTATGGTGGTCGTACAGATAACTTTATCGAAGATAGAAAATATGAAGCACCTTTAAATGTCTACGGCTATTCAAAATTCTTATTCGATGAATATGTACGCCAGATTTTACCTGAAGCAGATTCAATGATTTGTGGCTTCCGTTATTTTAATGTTTATGGCCCTCGTGAAGGACATAAAGGTGGCATGGCGAGTGTTGCATTCCATTTAAATAACCAAGTAAATGCGGGTCAGAATCCAAAATTATTTGAAGGTAGTGAAACCTTCCAACGCGACTTTATTTATGTAGGTGATGTGGCTGCGGTTAATTTATGGTTCTGGCGCAATAATGTATCCGGTATTTTTAACTGTGGTACAGGTCGTGCTGAATCATTCCAAGCTGTTGCAGATGCCGTTATTGCTCATCATAAAGATAAAGATCTCTCTATCGAACATATTGAGTTTCCAGAGAAATTGAAAGGTCGTTACCAAGCCTTTACTCAAGCTGATCTGACAAATTTACGTAAAGCGGGTTATACCGCACCTTTTAAAACAGTTGCTGAAGGCGTAGAGCTTTATATGCAATGGTTAAATCAAGGTAAGTAATCACTGTTTATGAAAATCTTTGTGGTAGGGCCGTCATGGGTCGGGGATATGATGATGTCCCAAAGTCTTTATCGTACATTGAAAGCATTACATCCTGCGGCAACAATTGATGTAATGGCACCTGCGTGGTGTCGTCCATTACTCGAAAAAATGCCAGAAGTTGATAATGCGATCCCAATGCCATTAGGGCACGGTGCTTTAGCCATTGGTGAACGTCGTCGCTTAGGAAAACAATTAAAAGGGCAAGGTTATACTCACGCTTATGTATTACCTAACTCGTTTAAGTCTGCATTAGTCCCTTTCTTTGCAGATATTCCCAAGCGCACAGGTTGGCGTGGAGAGATGCGTTATGGTCTATTAAATGATTTGCGACCTTTAAATAAAGATGCATTTCCTTTAATGGTTGAACGCTATGTTGCGCTAGCTTATGACAAGCAAAAAGTCCAAAAAGCGACTGATTTACATCAACCTTTGTTATGGCCTAAGTTATCCGTAGCCGAGAGTGATATCTCTACCACATTGCATCAATTTTCATTATCTACTCAACGTCCTGCTATTGGTTTTTGCCCTGGAGCTGAATTCGGTCCTGCAAAACGTTGGCCTCATTACCATTACGCCGCTTTAGCACAGAAGCTGATTGAGCAAGGTTATCAGATCTTCTTGTTTGGCTCTAAAAAAGATAAAGAAGCAGGCGAAGAGATAAAACAAACCTTAACACCAGAAGCACGTGAAGCGTGTTTTAATCTTGCTGGCGAAACCAGTCTTGAGCAGGCGGTTAATTTAATTGCATCTTGTAAAGCTGTTGTCAGTAATGACTCTGGTTTAATGCATGTTGCTGCCGCGTTAGAGCGCCCGTTAGTGGCGCTTTATGGCCCAAGTAGCCCTGACTTTACCCCTCCTTTATCACATAAAGCACGCGTTATCCGTTTAATTACTGGTTATCACAAAGTGCGTAAAGGGGATGCTGAACAAGGCTATCACCAAAGCTTAATCGATATTCAGCCAGAGAAGGTTTTTACCGAATTAGCTAATTTACTGTCAACGGAGCCATCAGCGTGAAGCGGGTATTAATCGTTAAAACCTCTTCCATGGGCGATGTCTTGCATACGTTGCCAGCATTAACTGATGCAATAAATGTTTATCCTGATATTCGTTTTGATTGGGTAGTCGAAGAAGGTTTTGCACAGATCCCAAGCTGGCATCAAGCCGTTGATAGAGTTATTCCTGTGGCAATACGCCGTTGGCGAAAGAACTGGTTTAGTGCCCCTATTCGTGCTGAACGTGCACAATTTCGTCGTGCTATTCAATCTCATCATTATGATGCGGTTATTGATGCACAAGGTTTACTGAAAAGTGCATTCTTAGTGACTCGATACACCAAAGGCATTAAACATGGTTATTCTCGCCAATGCGCTCGAGAGCCTTTAGCGAGTTTCTTTTACGATATTCGCCACAATGTCGGTAAAGAGATGCACGCCGTTGAGCGAATTCGTCAACTGTTTGCTTTAAGCTTAAATTATCCTATTCCACAGTCTCAGGGTGATTATGGAATTGCACAGCATTTTCTCTCACTTCCCACCTTTGATGAGCGCCCTTATTTAGTCTTTTTACACGCAACTACGCGTGATGAGAAACATTGGCCTGAATCTCATTGGAGAGAGTTAATCGCACTGCTTGCAGATTCTGGAGTACGCATTAAATTACCTTGGGGTGCCGAGCATGAACATCAACGAGCAATACGCCTAGCAAAAGATTTTGACTACGTTGATGTATTACCGAAGATGTCATTAGCCCAAGTGGCTCAGGTTATTGCTGGTGCGAAAAGCGTCGTTTCTGTGGATACGGGATTAAGCCATTTAACGGCAGCTTTAGATAAACCCAATATCACCTTATTTGGCCCTACCGATCCCGGCTTAATTGGCGGTTACGGTAAAGCCCAAACGGCTGTAAAAGCAGAAGGTGGGGATATTTCTCAAATTGCAGCAGATGATATTTTTATAAAACTAAACAGTAATGAATAATGATATGAAAATTTATATTGTTAATTTAGAAAAAGATGTTGAAAGAAAAGCATCGATTAAAGCACAGCTCGATGATTTAAATTTAGACTATGAATTTATTTCAGCTGTTTATGGAAAGAACCTTACTCAAGAAGAAATCTCACGCTTAAGCCCTGATTTTGAGAAAACTCGCCTCACATTACCTGAATTAGGATGTGCTTTAAGCCATTTAAAAGTCTATAAAAAAATAATCGAAAATAACGATAGTATTGCTCTAATATTAGAAGATGATGTAAAAATAAATTCAGATATAAAAAAATATTTAGACTTAATAGCTCATTATTACAATTCTAATAAACCAGAAATAATACTCCTAGGTAGAGTAAATGAATATATCGAGAGTTTTAAAAAACAGCTAGATAACACATATTCATTAGTAAATGTCATCGATTCTGTGGGCGCATATGGATATTGTATAAATCAAAAAGCTGCAGAAAAACTGCTTGAATTTTTACAACCCATTTGGATTGTTTCAGATGAATGGAAACTAATTAGAGAGAAGAATATTGTAAAAATAAAAGCGATTGTTCCGCCATTAATTACTTTTACTCAACATGCTGATGCTTCAACTATATCTAATGAACCTCGAGCATTATTAACTGACTTTGATAAAAAAAAGCGCAAAAGAAATATTTATGAATCTATTAGACTTTTATTATGGCGTATATTTATTAGAAGTTGGGTAAAAAAAATAAGACCATAAGAAAAATAATTCGAATTATTATTTTTCCTATGGTAATAAGTCTTACAATATATTGTTTATAGCTTTAAATACTTCATCCGTATTTATTTGCTCCATTGGATGTTCATAACTTGGATCATACTCTTTTTTAATAACTTGATGAATATCCATATCTTGATACGGGCCTGAAATTCTTGGATCAGCAGTAACAAATAAACTTACTGTTGGTTTCTTTAAGGCAATCGCAATATGTAAAGGCCCTGTATCCCCAGTAACTAATACCGACATATTATCAATATGACTAATCAGCTCAGGTAATGTTGTTTTTCCTATTAAATCAATAATTTTATTACTATATTCAGGCTTAATTTTATTCAAAAATACAGATGATAAAGATAGCTCTCTAGAAGAGCCAATCAGCTTTATAATAGTATTAGGATTACTTTCTATTAATTTCTCTGCTAATTGAACAAATTTATCAATACCCCATGTTCTAATTGGGCTAGATGTTCCTAATTGAAATCCAATTATAACTTTATTAGAATCTTCCAAAGGAGTGTATTTACAGGTTAATTCCATCGCTGGTGATGTATCTTTTTCAGTAATATCTAATAATTTTAATAAATTTAATTTTCTTTGAATAAAATGCCCTGATTGTGGTTTATATTCTGCAACAATCCATTTTCTAAACCATTCAGGGATCACATCATAAGTATTACGTAAGATATACTGACAACCTGCCATAACAGCAAATAACACATCGTAAGGAAGATGTGAATGTAATATAACCGCTAATTCAGGTTTATATTTTTTTGCCTGTAGTGCGATAGGAAGTAGGTTCCTAATTTTATTATCCCAATAAACCACACTATCTATTTGCTCATAGTTTTCAACTAATAATCTATTTTTTTCACTAGAAACCAATGTGATATGTGCATCAGGGTAATGTGCACGAATAGCTCTTATTGCGGGAGTATTAAACATAAAATCCCCCAGCGCTGTCGTGGAGAAAATAAGAATACTGTTAAATTGAATCTCAGATGAAAATGTATCTGTTTTTTTCATCTTGCCCAAAAGTGGGTTATAAATATTTAAAAAATTATGTACCCATTTTAATTTCTTTAACTTCATCTTATTTTGCCTGCATCTTACTTTGATAATACTCAGCTAATGTCATTCCTTGCACTTTGTCTGATAAGAAACTAAATAACGTTTCTAAATCGTTATATAACCCTTCAATATCTTTTTCAGTACGAAATGTAGGGCTACCACCCGGCATAAATTCAGAGGAGTGCAACATAAATTCAATATGAGAGTGGCCTTGAGCCAAAGATTTTTCAGCAACATCAATCATCTGTTGAGCATTGCCACCTTTAGGGCGGAGCCAATTCACAGAAGGCGCTCGTTGCTTACCTCTTAATTTATCGTAACCCTGCTTAACTTTATTCATTAAAGGCGAGTGCTTATATTGAATACTCATTGGCACTTCTAGTAGCGAAGAGTTTCCCGCTTTAGTGATATTCAGTAAGTCCATAAAGTAAGCATGACTTGGAAAATCAGTATAATTTGTACCCCCTGATTGTGCGGGATCACCTTTTGTAAATCGCCAATCCACTTTAGGTGTCACAGAACAATCGACTTGGTAACCAAACTCAACTAAAAGTTGTGCATAAATCTCATTAAAAGCCCAACGGCCCGCACGATGGCTTAACATTTTAGTTTGTAGTTTATCTTCAAGTAAGTGCGTCATTAATGCGATTTTTTCTCGCATTTGATCTTTGGGATATTCAATTAAATAAGGCTGATAACGTAAATCATCATCCGTTAAAGGTATTAATGGTGGGCTATTCCATGCATGCAAGTGCATACCAATTTCACCGGTATTACGCGCAATAACATCACGGGCAAACTCAATATAAGCTTCATCCATAACCATTTCATAGTTTGTTAGCCAAACAGGTTTAAAATTAAAGCGCTCACAAAGTTGCTGAAAACGGGGAAGAAAGTGCGTATTTTGAGTGGTGATCTCACCCTTATTTTCCCAAAGATTATCGCCTTCGGTATCTAATGTGATAATAAATGCTGGTTTAGTCATTGAAATACCTTACGCCTTCTTTAGAAATAAATAACTTTATTACTTAATAAGTGATATATACTGATCAATCACTTCATCAATATCAAATTTTTGGTACATTTCTGGTGTAATTTCAGGTGGCGTAAAATAAACCAATCGCATCTTTTCTGCTAACGATGTGGCATTTAGCTCTGCTTTATAATTAGCAAGCTCACCTTCCATAATTTCACCAATACCACCAGGGCAATTGGTACTCACAATCGGTGTATTACAAATCAAAGACTCAACCAACACATTGCCTAAACCTTCGCTGTCAGAACTTAAAACAACCGCTTTTGCATCATTAATAACAGCAAATGGGTTTGCTAAAAAACCGATTAAACTCACTTTATTTTCTAAATTAAGCTCTGCTATTTTATTTTTAATTTTAGTTGTCACTTCAGAAGAGCCTTGACCTGCAATAAATAATTTACAAGGTAAGTCCGCTAATGCAAATGCTTCTAATAATCTGTCATGTCGTTTAACTTCATGAAAACGACCAATATGCAGTAAATAATCTTGCCCCTGATAAGAATTGCTTTCTAAAGCTAGATTTCTAATTTCTTGAATATCAAATGGATTATAAATTGTTTTTAATTGTTGTGGTGATACTCCCACATTTTGGATCAAATCCTGTCCAGCCGCATTGGAAACCGTAATAATATTTTTCCCTTGGTATACTTTTTGGATCTTCTTTTGTTTTAACCAACGAGAAAAACCGGTTTTATGACCTAAATAAGATTGGGAAAATATGCCATGAATGCAATACCACGCATTTTTATCCATCAACTCTTTAGATAAAGCAACAATCCTATCAGTCTTATGCAAATTTGAAACAACAAGCGATGGAATACCTTTACGTGCAAATAGTGATTTCAACGTGTTATCCATCGATTTTGCTCGACGTTTCAGTTCAGTTTGTCGATGAAATAACCCTCGATAACTATCTGCATCAATCAATAACTCAATATTAGCGGGAATAGAATAATCACATTTTTCGGCTAAAGAGAGTAGCGTAACGGTATAACCACGCTGGCTTAAGCCATGACATAACCTGATAGTGACATTTTCAGCACCACCACCCGGTAATCCATCAATAATAAAAAGGATATGTTCCTTCATAAACTAAGAACCTTTTGGTAAAGCCCAATCAGTTGTTGAGATAAATGCTCTGGCGTATAAGGCAATATCTTATTTCGGGCAGCTTTAGACATTCTATTATCAAGATTATCGGCAGAAATTGTTTCTATTGCACTTATCATTGCAGAAATATCTAAAGCATCTGTGACAAAACCATTAATACCTTGTTCAATAAATTCAGAACCACCACAAGTATAACTGGTGATAACAGGTAAACCACATGCCATTGCTTCTAAAACAACATTAGGAAAAGGATCATATAAGGTCGGCAACAGTAAACCATCAGCCATTTGATATAAAGGTAGAGTATCTTTTTGCATACCTAAAAAATGAACTCTCTCATGGCTTTTTAATTGATAAGCGAGTTGTTGATACTTTTTCTGCTCTTTATCTTGCCCAACAACAACCAAATGTGCATGAGTACAACTAATGGCTTCAATGGCCGCTTTTAAGCCTTTACGTTCAAATCCTGAACCTACATAAATAAAGCATTTTGCTTCTATTGGGATCTGGTATTGCTGACGTAACTGTTCACGGTAAAGTGCTGTGGCAGGAAAAAACCGCTGATTATCAATCGCATTATAAATTACACTAATACGCTCACTTTCAACACCAAAGTCTTCCATCACTTCACGTTTTACCATCTCTGAATTACAGATAACCCGTTTCAGTTCTGATGAATGATACATCTCTTTTTCAGCTTTCATTACATAGCGGTGATAGCAGCTGTTAAGCAGTAATTGACTACGTAGTGGGCTTAATACTCGTGAACGTTGTAATAACCAGCGATGATGAACACCATCTCCTGCACGATAAATATCGCATCCAGCAATACGCTCATGGCTTTGTACTAAATCGAACTGTTCTTTTTGCCAGCATTGCCTTGCACCTTGAGCAAAACCTTTCTCACGACTAATCCGTCCCCATTTCATTGGATTGACAATATGAATATGCCATTGTGGTTGTACAGCACCAATCCATGAACGCGTGATCACATTAAGTTCTACCGCTTGATTATCCAATGCTTCAAGCGCCCGAGAAACAAATCGTTCAGCGCCTCCATCAGGTCGGTATTTTTGACGCACTATAGCCAGTCGGAATGAATTCATTTTAGTTGTCCTCTTACGGCATTCAGTACATCTTCGACAGGTATTAAGCTGAGATAACGTGTTTGTGTGTTGGTATTGACATCATCAGGATCAGGGAGTTCACCATAATTTCCTGCCCATAATACTTCGCCAATATGTTCCCACGGTGACCAATGAAATAATTTTGATGGTCCAAAGAGAGCAACAAGTGGCGTTTTAAGCGCCGCAGCCATATGCATAGGAACAGAATCAACCCCAATAAATAAACGTGCATCATCAATTAATGCTGCAAGTTGAGGTAAAGAGAGTTGCCCCGATAATGAGACTAGATTTTTTGAAGCACTCTTTTCAATTATAGTATTAACCATCTCTTTCTCTTTTGGATCAGGGCCTGATGTTAAAATAACTTGGTTTCCTTCCTGTTCCAAAGTATCAATTAATTCTGACCATTTACCTTCATCCCAACATTTAAAAAACCACCGAGACGTAGGTTGAATAACAATATAAGAACTCAACACGTTATGTTCTTTTAATTTTGCGATAACAGTTTGTTTATCTTGATGGCTATATGCCATTGATACTTGAGTATCTATTTTAGGTAACTGTAATGGTTGCAAGAGTGCTAAATTTTGCTCAACAATATGTTTTTCATCTACAGAGCCTAGTGGGATCAACTGCGTAAAACATTTTTTCCAAATAGGGCTTTGGCGTTTATAAATATCATACCCAATACGAATTTTGGCTCTCGTAAAACGGGTTATTATCGCACTATTCCACTGATCTGCTAAGTTTATAACGACATCATATTGTTGATTTCTTAAGTCTGTTAGTAATTTCCACTCATGACGCAATCTTGCCAGTTTTCCCTCTTTTTTCCATGCTTTATCTAGTACAAAGATATGATGAATAGAAGAGAAATGCTCAATCATAGGCATTGTTTCTTTATTGATTAGGACATCAACTTCCGCATTTGGAAAATTAGCTTTTAATGTATTAATAACAGGGGTAATCAATAAAGTATCACCATGATGCCGTAACTTAATAACAAGAACCCTTTGTATTAACTTCATTTTTTCACTCATAACATTCCAAATGGGCTTAAATAATTAGCAATGTGATTTGATTATAAAAAAAATTCTATCAAGTTTCCTGAATAAAGCCTGTTAAAATTAATAAAAAAGCATTATACCGTGTTGTTTGTCCCCACAACGTTTGTTTTTACACACTTTCTACCACACAGTGTGATACTATAAGCGTTCGTCCAGATAAGTGAATTTGATAGCATGTTGTTGCGTTTATATCAGGTACTTCTTTACCTTATTCAACCTCTGATTTGGTTGCGTCTTTTATTACGCAGCCGTAAAGCCCCCGCCTACCGTAAACGGTGGGGAGAGCGCTATGGCTTTTGCAAAGGCAAAGTCGTACCTCAAGGGATATTATTACATTCCGTTTCTGTCGGTGAAACACTCGCCGCCGTACCGCTTGTTCGCGCCCTTCGCCATCACTATCCCGATTTGCCTATAACAGTCACAACCATGACACCAACAGGCTCAGAACGTGTACGTTCTGCATTTGGTGATGATGTTTACCATGTCTATCTTCCTTATGATTTACCGGGTTCAGTTAATCGTTTTCTTAAAACAGTTGATCCGAAATTGGTGATCATTATGGAAACCGAACTATGGCCTAACCTGATTTCAAAACTGCATCAACGAAAAATCCCGTTGATTATCGCCAATGCACGTTTATCAGAACGCTCTGCGGCGGGTTATCAGAAATTAGGTAGTTTCGTCAAAACGATGCTCCAAAAAATCACCTTAATTGCGGCTCAAAACCAAGAGGATGGTGAGCGTTTTATCGAATTAGGGCTTAAACGTTCACATTTACATGTAACAGGCAGTCTAAAATTTGATATTTCTGTCACCCCTGAGTTAGCAGCAAGAGCCGTTGCTTTGCGTCGCCAATGGGCTGCTCATCGCCCCGTTTGGATTGCAACGAGTACCCATGAAGGTGAAGAAACCATTATCTTAGAAACACATAAAAAGCTACTGACACAATTTCCACAGCTTTTATTAATTTTAGTTCCTCGACACCCAGAGCGTTTTCCTAAAGCGGAGCAATTAACACGCGAAGCAGGATTAAAGTATACGTTACGAAGCACTGATGCTGTTCCTGATGCACAGACTCAAGTCGTGATAGGCGACACCATGGGCGAGTTGATGTTGCTCTATGGTATTGCTGATCTGGCTTTTGTGGGAGGGAGTTTAGTCGAACGTGGTGGTCATAATCCTTTAGAGGCTGCCGCTCATGCTATCCCAGTTATTATGGGACCTCATACTTTTAATTTTAAAAATATCTGTGCCAAACTCGATCAAGCTGAAGGATTAATTACTGTTACAGACAGTGAATCGATGGCGACAGCTATTGCTTCATTGCTTAATGATGAAGATTATCGTCGTTATTATGGTCGTCATGCTGTTGAAGTGCTTCATGAAAACCAAGGTGCATTATTGCGCTTACTCACCCTACTTTCACCTTATCTTCCCCCTCGGAGCCACTGATGAGCCAAAGCAAGCGCCTTTCTGTTGTGATGATCAGTAAAAACGTTGCTGATGTCATTGGTGAATGCTTAGACTCCGTACAATGGGCTGATGAAATCATTGTATTGGATTCGGGAAGTCAAGATGACACCTGTCGTATTGCGACAGAGAAAGGGGCAAAAGTCTTTGTAAACAGTGAGTGGCCAGGCTTTGGCAGACAGCGTCAATTGGCGCAGCAATATGCCACGGGTGATTATATTTTTATGATCGATAGTGATGAACGTATCACACCTGAACTCAAAACCAGTATCCTCTCGATATTGCAACAACCTGAAGAAAATGTGGTTTATAACTGTGCTCGCCGTAACTTGTTTATGGGCCGATTTATGAAGCACAGTGGTTGGTATCCCGATAAAGTCACGCGTTTATATGCCCGCGAACGTTATCAATATAACAATAACTTGGTTCATGAATCATTAGAAACTCAAGACGCAACCATCAAAACACTACAGGGCGATCTCTTGCATCTTACCTGTCGTGATTTAATGGAATTTCAGCAAAAACAGCTAAAATATGCCACCGAGTGGGCTAAAGAGCGTCATCAACAAGGTAAAAAAACCAGTTATGGCTCCATCTTAAGTCATACGCTAGGTGCCTTTTTTAAGACTTGGTTGTTAAGAATGGGTTTTTTAGACGGGAAACAGGGATTAGTACTGGCATTTGTTAATGCACAGTATACCTTTAATAAATACGCTTCTTTATGGGAAATCAGCCAGAAGACGGTAAATCATGAAAAATAAAGCTATCTACCCCGGAACCTTTGATCCTATCACTTATGGTCATATTGATATATTAACTCGTGCAGCAGGTATGTTTGATACCGTTTTATTAGCCATTGCTGATAGCGCCCGTAAAAACCCAATGTTTACCTTAGAAGAACGAGTTAATTTAGCCAGAGAAGTAACGAGTCATTTATCGAATGTCGAAGTGGTGGGTTTTAGTGAGCTAATGGCAAATTTCGCCAAACAGCAACAAGCGACGATTTTAATTCGTGGTGTTCGTAGCGTTTCTGACTTTGAATATGAATGGCAGCTGGCAAATATGAACCGTCATTTTGCACCTGATCTTGATAGCGTATTTTTACTGCCCTCTCAAAACCTTTCTTTTGTCTCTTCATCTTTAATTAAAGATGTGGCGCGCCATGACGGTGATGTTTCTACATTTTTACCTGAAGTCGTGACTGTAGCAATGCTGAAAAAATTAGGTAAAATTTAGTCCTCATTCTCACCATGTTGGCAATGTCGGCAGAAAAATGTGCTACGTTGCCCTTGTTTAATACTTTCAATCAGTTGCCCACAAATCAAACAAGGTTTGTCTTTACGTCCATAAACAAAAAGTTCTTGAGCAAAATATCCCGGCTTGCCATCAGACTGTAAAAAATCTTTTAGTGTTGTGCCACCTTGCTCAATGGAGCGCGTTAATACCCGTTTAATCGCCGTAACAAGAACCTCACACTCTTCTTGCGTTAAGCTATTGGCTTTTCTATCAGGCATAATGCCCGATGAAAATAGCGCCTCGTTAGCATAAATATTGCCGACACCAACAACTAATTTATTATCCATTAACCACGGTTTGATAGCTGTTTTTTTATTTTTCGACTGTTGATATAGGTATTCAGCGTTAAATTCATCAGAAAGTGGCTCAGGCCCTAAATGAGCTAAGACTGAGCTTGTTGCTAAATCTTCACACCATAACCAAGCACCAAAGCGTCGAGGATCGGTATAACGCAATACTTTGCCATCACGAAAAATCAAATCGATATGATCATGTTTTTCTTCAGGTTGTTCTTCTAATAGAATGCGAACACTTCCTGACATTCCTAAATGGATAATAATCCATCCCGTATTAAGCTCTATTAATAGGTATTTAGCGCGACGCTTTACACTTAAAATAGGCTCATCCAGTAGAGTCTTTATTTTCTCTGACACAGGCCAACGTAATTTACTATTGCGCACAATGGCATAGTGCAACACATTGCCCACAAGATGAGGTTCAATACCTCGGCGACTGGTTTCAACTTCTGGCAATTCAGGCACAGGTGGCTCCATTATTATCAGATAAGAGATACAGCGATAACATCATTTTTATTGTATGATCAGCACCCCTAAAAGCAGAAAGGACGATAGCAGATTATTATGATGTTGTTTAAAGACTATAGTAAAAAATCCCTTTGGAATTTATCCATTATTGGGCTCTACATTATATTGATCTACTTACCGGATATCACCCGTTATAAAAATATTGTGATGGGACTAATCGGTGCAACGGCACTGTGGTATCTAGTACGTGATTTTAAGACTATCTGTAAGATATTTAAAAATAACCTATCATTCTCACTACTGTTTTTATTGTTGGTAATTGGTTATTCCATTGTGATATCTGTCGAACCCAGCATCAGTATAAAAGAGATTAATAAGCCGATACTCAATGGGTTACTGCTTTTTGCTGTTACCTTTCCAATTGTATTGTATAAAGAGAAACCTACCGATATAGCAAAGATGGTGATGGTGGCTTTTGCGATTGGGTTGTTGATATTAATAGTAATAGATTTAACACAATATTATGGTGAGTATCCCACAATAAAACCTTTTTCATGGCAAAGTCAAAAGCTTCACCGAGAAGTTAGCTATGGATTACTATTTTTCTTCCCCGTTATCTTAACATTATGGGTATTAAAGAAACATCATAGTATATTGGACTGGCTTATATTAATTATTTCGTGTGTATTATTTTTATTTCCCCTATTAGGAACACTAGCTAGAGGCGCATGGATTACATTAGCAATAGTAACTTTACTGAGTTTATTAATAAATTATCAATGGAAGCTACTCATTATAGGATTCTTTTCTTGTATCCTTCTATTTTTAGGTATAGACAATTTACCTAAAAATGACTTTATGCATGAGAAACTAAAATATAAGTTAACTCAATTTAGTAGTGGTGATCGTTTTAATAACGGTACATATGATTCAGCCTTAGGCCTTATTTTAGAACAACCCATAAAAGGTTATGGCTATGGTAATCAACTGTACCATAATGTTTATAATGAACGAGTTAAAGACCATCCAAATTGGATATTTAAAAAATCCATTGGCCCTCATAACGTCTTTTTAGCTTTTTGGTTTGCTGGCGGTATTTTGGGGTTATTGGGTATTCTTTATTTTTGCTCTTCAATAATTGCCCAAGGTATCCAACTAATAAGAAAAAACCAAGGGGTTATTCGTCAAGCTTCTTTGGTATTGCTAATGTCATTTTTAGGCGTCTATGTACTGCGAGGATTATTTGAAAATGCCTATATCAATCAGGTGGGTATTTTGGTGGGATTAATGTTGGCATTACGCCACTCACTACTAAATTATCAATCAGTAACGTCATCAGATAAACAACAATAGGTTACTTAATTAACTTCTCTATTGTTTTTAATATAATCTCTGCCCGCTTATCCCAGTTGTAATAGTTTTCAACCAGAGAGCGGGCATGGGTTGTTTTTTCTTTGGCTCGTTGTGGATTTTCTCTTAGTTGTATTATCTGTTTTGCAAAACTCTGCGCATCACCACTATCGGCAAAACTTACCGCTTTCTCATCTACCACATCACGAATTGAAGGAAAATCTGAAATTACTACAGGCTTTTCCATCGCCATATATTCAAATAACTTAAGTGGTGAAGTGTAACGGCTACCAATGCTGGTTAACGTAAGCGGAAGTACACAGATATCATGTTGACCAATTGCTTCAAAGCGTTTTTTGGGGTCAATAAACCCCAAGAAATTCACTTTATCTTTTACATCCATTTCTTGCGCTAATAAGGTTAACCCTTCAATCTGTTCAGGTGTTCCCCCAGCAATATTAAGCCTTGCATTATCAAGGTATTTCATTGCTCGCATCATGGTAGGGATCCCTTTCCATTTATGCAAACTGCCTAAATAGAGCACTTCCGTAATAGTTTTATTTACTGTAGAAGGCTCTATCTGATGATCTGCTACAGCATGTAAATCTACGCCATCAGGAACCACTGTTATTGGCGTAGTAACTTGATACTGCGAAACAATATCATCTCTTAATAATGAAGTAAGAACAAAAATCCCCGTCGCTTGGCTATAAACTAATTTCTCCATTTTTAATAGCTTATGGTATTTTGCACGATTCTTTTTTTTCTCAAATGAATGAGACTCAGCAAAAGATTGAGCAAAAATTTCATGGCTTTCAAAAAAGAGGGGGATTTCTGGATAATTTTCACAAAGATAACACGCTAGCTTTAAGTTACGGGTAAACAACGCATCCACATCATTTTGCTTTATCCAACGAGCGATCTGTAATGAGAAAAGCTTTTGTGAATTAAATGGAAAATACCATTTACGGCGAATATCTCTTAAAGAAACTAAACTCGCATTAGTATGAATTGAACGACCTAATATATCACTATCTCGATATTGCCCTTTAGGTGTGACTAATGTTACTTGAGCGCCTGCTCGAGCAAATGCATCCACATTTTGCAAAATTTGTAATGAAGCCACACGTAAATCAGGCACTGGGTAAGGATCAAGATAGGCAATTTTCATAATTATGACGCCAATACCTGTAATAAACGTTGCGCAGAATGTTGCCAAGTATAGCGTGTTTCTATACGGACACGCGCCTGCTCTCCCATCGCCTTACCTCTGTCTGGTAACTCACGAAGATGATTAATCGCTATCACAATTTCATCTGCACTACCTGGTGCGACTAAAAGCCCTGCGGTACCTTCATTGCCCACAACTTCAGGAATACCGCCGATATGGCTGGCAATCACTGGTTTGGCGCATGCCATTGCTTCTGCAATCGTAATACCGAAGGCTTCATCTCCAGTACTCGGGAAAATACCCACGTCACTTGCCGCATAAAATTCCGGTAATACGTTATGCTCAACAGGCTGATGAAAAATGACTTGCTCTGCAATACCTTTAGAAATCGCTTTCTTTTTTAATCGCTCAAGATCATCACCCGCACCGATAATCAGAAGTTTAACATCTTCACCTTTTAACTGCTCGATGGCATCAATTGCGACACTCAAGCCTTTCCAACCCACTAATCGCCCAGCAAATGAGAGTAAAAAAGTAGACTCATTGATCCCTAATTGCTCACGCAACGAGGTAGTCATAGGTTTAAATTTTTCAATATCCACACCATTATAAATCACACTAGGAAATTGCTTAAAATGATGTTGAATTTGCCAAGCATTAAAATGGCTACATGCCACCCATGCTGAAATCTTTTTACCTAACCAGCGATCACCTTTGAAAAAACTGGTTCCCCCACTCATATAGCAAAAACGCGTTGAGGATGATTTAGGCATCATAGAAGGCCAAAAAAAGTCAAAAGGCTTCGTTAAAATAACCCAATCAAAATTTTGACTGATAACATCTTTTTTAGCGTGTCGTGCAAAAGTGTAACGCTCGACAATACGACGAAAACGCCCACCGAGATCAATCACTTTATCTCGTGGTGTATAAGGGTAAGTGTGAATTTGTATTTGGCGTCCTGCCAGATTGTGTCGGATCTCGCCATTGCCGCCATAAAGATGAACTTCATGCCCAGCATCATGCAATTGCTTAGCCAGTTCCCAAACTGCTGTTTGGATCCCGCCATAAGACATGGTGATTGTGACATCAATTATACCGATCTTCATGGATTACTTTTTCACCTTCATTCCATTCATGATATTACTCACTGCATTCCACACATTCTCAACTGAGATTTCAGCCATATTATCTTCACGGCGTGCCTTTTCTAATGGTGTAGGATGTTGGATAACCTGACAACAAGAATGTTGTATAGGGGCTAAATAGCACCCAGGATGATAGCTATGATATAGCGCCACCATCGGGATATCTAAAGCACCGGCTAAATGTGTAGGACCGGTATCAACACCAACATAAAGCGATAAATTTGCCATAATCGCCGCATTTTGACGCATTGAAACACGCCCCGCTAAGGCTAAACATCGCTCTTCACCTATTTTTTTAGCTAAATCAACAGATAATTGCGCACTTTCCTTACTACCTAATAGCAAAAAATACGTACTCGCGTCATGGGAAATAATCTGCTTTGCTAATTGCAGAAAGTTCTCCACGGGCCAATCTCGATAGGCTTTAGCGGGAAAACTTTGTAACTGAAAACCAATAATGTTCTTATTAATTAATGAATTATCTTTTAAAAACTGTTGTGCAAAAGTCACTTCTTCCTCATTGATAAAGTAACGTAATTGCCAACAACTCGGATAAATCCCTAATGCATTAATTAATAAGGCACGCTCTTTTTGTGCAACCATCGGCGACTTAGGGCGCGCAACCCAAGTCGTATTGCCTTGCTGCTCAGATATATCAGCAAAAGCAACGGTATGATGGGATTGGCGACGAGCATAATTCACTAATTCACGATCATTACCGTATACCAAAGCCAAATCATAAGGTTTATTAGGTAACCAACCTGACCAAACAGCGCGTTTTTTAGAAAAATTTCTAATACTATTAATATCAGGATTATGCTCAAGAATGCATGCACTACGCTTATGTGCAAATACATCAATATGAGCATTGGGCCAACGCTGTTTTAAGGCATGAATAACAGGGGTGATAAGTAATGTATCACCAAAACGCGCTACCGCTATAACCAATATATTTTTTGGATCCATGTGCTTTTTATTTGGCTTAAATGATACATTTACTTCTCAGACTATACACTAAAAAGTATTACAAATATTCATCAATAAGATGAATACACCAAGTTGATAATAGAGATAATCGTTTCAAAACTTTATTATCAGCATTAATCATACTGACTTATTTTTATCGTTGATTGCCTGAATAAAGATCCTTTCCATCTTATCTAACATATTATCCAAACCAAATCGTGAAACAGCGTGTTCAAGTGCTGCTTTTCCCATCTGTTCACGTAATTCAGCTGAGCTCATTAATTTAGCTAAATGACTCGTGAATATTTCTTGTATTTGTGGTGCTAATGTAAATCCTGTTTTACCGTCAATAACGGCTTCACTAATCGCGCCAACTGTAGTCGATACAACGGGCAAACCACACGCCATTGCCTGCATAATACCTTGCGGCACACCTTCATTACCAAAAGAAGGTAACGCAAAGAGATCCATTGCATTTAAACAATCAGGCACATCATTACGATTACCAAGGAAGAAAATACTTTGTTCTAATCCTGCCGCTTTCACCATCGGTTCTAAATTTTTACGCTGAGGCCCATCACCAACAAAAATTAATTGCCAATCAGGAAACTGCTGATGTAATGATTTCCATGCTTCTACTAAGTATTTATGTCCTTTCCACACTCGCATAGTTGCAACAATACCTAATGTCGGTTTATTCGGTATTCCAATTTTTTCTCTAGCTTGTTGTTTGTTTTGTGGATAAAAACGTTGCAGATCAATTCCCGTAGGCACTGATGTCATTTTTTCTAATGGAAATTTATTATGCTGATGGAGAGTCTGACGTAATTTTTCACCTGTTGTCACAACATGGGCACTGGATGAAAGATAAAGCCATCGAGTTGGTAATGAACGTGAAACATCTGTAGAAACATGACGAGTTCGAACGACCACAGGAGAATGACGTAATGTGGCACAAGAAGCAGCGACTAACCATGCATCAGTTGAACTATGAGTATTGATAACATCAAATTGGTGGCGATGTAATTTCAGCCATTGGCGAAGTGCTTTTAACGCTGAACCACGTTTTTTTTCAATGGGTAATGTGAAAACCTCAATACCATAATCAGGTGCGGCCTTGGCAATTTTGGATGTAGGGCAGCACACTAATGCAACTCGGTGCCCTCTGCGGATCATACCTTGAGATTCCGTCAGTATACGGATTTCCTGACCACCCCATCCACAAGATGATTCTGTATGTAATATTGATAATACTGACTTACTCATCCGCAATCCATTTATCTGATGATTTAAAAAGAGCTATAGTATAACTAAAGAGCAAGCTAAGATCACAATAGCTTTACTTTGTTATACTTAGCAGGCTCCAGATAACAAAAAACCCGACACTAAGGTCGGGTTTTTTAAGAAAACTAAAATTATTTAATTTTAGCTTCTTTATAAAGCACATGTTGACGAACAACTGGATCGAATTTTTTCATTTCCAGTTTTTCTGGCATAGTGCGTTTGTTCTTCGTAGTGGTATAGAAGTGACCTGTACCAGCAGAAGAAACGAGTTTAATTTTCTCGCGAATACCTTTAGCCATTTTTCAGCTCCTTAGAACTTCTCACCACGGGCACGTAAATCTGCTAATACAGATTCGATGCCTTTCTTATCAATCACACGCATACCTTTAGCAGATACACGCAGAGTTACGAAACGTTTCTCAGACTCAACCCAGAAACGGTGAGAGTGCAGGTTTGGCAGAAAACGGCGTTTAGTCGCGTTTAATGCGTGAGAGCGGTTGTTTCCACTCACAGGACGCTTGCCGGTAACTTGGCAGACTCGGGACATGTCTATTCTCCAAAAATCTAATCAGCTCGAGCTTTAATATCAGGTTTGACCGCCTCGTCAGGCTTTGGAGCCCATCTCAGCAACTTTTAACGATTGAAAAACTGTGTAAACACCTCAGAAAAAACTTGCTGAGATAGGCTCTTCTCGCCAAACCCAAGATCCTCAAAGGTGGCGTAGTATACGCCCAATGGCCTCAACGCTCAAGACCCGTACAAATAAAGATTGACAATAATTACAAAAATATTTGCTACAACCAACCTCGTTCTGCGAAAGAAACACAATTATCATGCCCTATCACAAGGTGATCGAGTACATTTACACCCACTAATTGGCAAGCAGTAAAAATTTTTTCTGTTATTACTTTATCTGCGAGACTTGGTTCGCAAACACCAGAAGGGTGATTATGAGCAAGAATGATGGATGTTGCATTCTTTTTTATTGATTGACGGACAATTTCTCTAGGATGAACCTCTACTCTGTTAATTGTTCCTTTAAACATTTCTTCAAATGCAATCAATTGATTTTGATTATCGAGAAACAGTACCACAAACACTTCTCTGTCTCGCCAATGCAATAATTTTTGTAAGTAATGCTTTGTATCTTCTGAAGAAGATAATACATTTTTATACATAAATTGTGTTGCAGAAAAGCGCTGTGCCATTTCATTAATCGCTTGTAGCTGAGTAAACTTTCCCACACCAACGCCTTTAAAACGCCCTAAAGTTTCATAATCAGCATTAATAACATGATAAAGAGAACCACACTCTTTAAGTAAAAAAGCAGCCAATTCTAATACAGATTTTTCATAAGTACCGGTGCGTAAAAAGAGCGCCAATAACTCAATATCGGTGAGTGATTCAACGCCATAAAGTAATAATTTTTCTCTAGGTAAAAGTTCACTAACCGATTGATTTTCCATCCATGGACTCCTTAATAAGTAAAGGCAGTGGTATTAATGATCTATTTTATCTATTCATATAAGCATTAGGATTTAGATGAAGCATCACACATCATTAAATGCTACTCGCAAAACAACTGTTGTTTTATACAGTTAATTTACTATAAACTACTAATCTTGTATAAAAAAGACACACATCAAATTTATGCGAGATGAATCGCAAAAATTTAATCTATAAAACATGAAGTTACATAGAATTCCGAATTCACGATGACCTTGTGGTAAAATTACGGGCAATTATTTATGTACTTAGGCATTTCATCATGACTACACTTCACGACAAAAAGATTATTCTTGGTATCAGTGGTGGTATTGCGGCCTATAAAGCACCTGAACTTGTACGCCGTTTACGTGAGAAAGGTGCAATTGTGCGAGTTGTAATGACACCCGCAGCTCATGCATTTGTGACACCTTTATCACTACAAGCTGTTTCTGGTTTTCCTGTTGCGGATGATTTACTTGATCCAGCAGCAGAAGCCGCTATGGGGCATATTGAATTAGGTAAATGGGCTGATTTAATTCTACTTGCACCTGCTACTGCCGATCTTATTGCACGTTTACGAGTGGGTATGGCAAATGATTTACTTACCACACTCTGTTTAGCGAGTAGTGCACCTATCGCTATTGCACCAGCAATGAATCAGCAAATGTACAGAGCCACGATTACACAAGAAAATTTATCAGCTTTAGAGCAACGTGGCTGCTTAATTTGGGGGCCTGACTCTGGTAGCCAAGCTTGTGGTGATGTAGGGCCGGGACGAATGTTAGATCCTTTAGCACTTGTCGCATTAGCTGAAAAACAACTTGCTTTGCAGCCACAAGATTTTGCAGGTAAAAAAATTACGATAACCGCAGGTCCGACTCGTGAAGCCTTAGATCCAGTGCGTTTTATCAGTAATCATAGCTCAGGGAAAATGGGATTTGCGATTGCACAAGCAGCCGCATTACGTGGAGCTGATGTCACACTTATCGCAGGGCCTGTCACATTACCGACACCCGCTTGTGTTAAACGTATTGACGTTGAAAGCGCACAAGAAATGTATGAACAAGTGATGCTAATCGCACCTTCACAAGATATTTTTATTGGTTGTGCGGCGGTTGCAGATTACCGCGCTAAACTTATCGCGGCTGAAAAAATAAAAAAACAAGGTGATGAAGTCACCATCACTATGGTAAAAAACCCCGACATTGTCGCGAGTGTCGGAAAAATGGTTGAACACCGTCCTTTTGTTGTTGGATTTGCAGCCGAAACCCAGAATGTGGAAGAATATGCCCGCAAAAAACGAGAACAAAAGCAACTCGATTTAATCTGTGCCAATGATGTTTCAGTAGAAAATCAAGGCTTTAACAGTGATAACAATGCATTACACCTTATTTGGGCTAATGGAGAAGCGCGCTTACCACACAGTAGTAAAGCACAACTTAGCCATCGCCTACTTGACGAGATAGCCAAACATTATGATGAAAAAAATTGATGTTAAAATCCTTGATGCACGTATTGGTCAAGAATATCCACTTCCTGCTTATGCCACGACAGGCTCTGCTGGTTTAGATTTACGCGCTTGCCTTGATGCACCATTAGTTCTTGAACCAGGGCAAACCGAATTATTACCTACAGGTCTTGCTGTACATATTGCCGATGAAGGATTAGCAGCAATGGTACTTCCTCGTTCAGGTTTAGGCCATAAACACGGTGTTGTATTAGGTAACTTAGTTGGACTGATTGATTCCGATTACCAAGGTCAACTGATGGTATCTGTTTGGAATCGTGGTCAAACAGCGTTTACCATCGAACCGGGTGAGCGTATTGCTCAAATGATTATAGTGCCCGTAGTTCAAGCTGAATTTAATATTGTTGAAGATTTTACCGCAACGGAACGTGGTAGCGGTGGCTTTGGTCACTCCGGCCGCCAATAATAACGACGTCTTGCATTAATTATATCAATGACGATATCACTCCCTTTGCACTAAAAACCTTAGTGCAAAGGTTTACTGATTTGTTTTGCTTTTAGCAGGGGCCTTATCAGTCATGGCAGAAGAAAAAGAAACCAAAAAGAAAAGAAATAGACGGGATGAAATCTTACAATCACTTGCCCAAATGTTGGAATCAAGTGATGGTAGTCAGCGCATCACAACGGCAAAGCTTGCTGCCACTGTTGGTGTATCTGAAGCCGCGCTCTATCGACATTTTCCCAGTAAAACCAAAATGTTTGATAGCTTGATTGAGTTTATCGAAGATAGCTTAGTCTCCCGTATTAATTTGATTTTAAAAGACGAAAAAGAGGCTGTTGCAAGAATTCGCTTAATTCTTATCTTGATCCTCGGTTTTGCTGAGAAAAACCCAGGGCTATCTCGTATTTTGACTGGTCATGCATTGATGTTTGAACAAGACAGATTGCAAGGGCGAATAAACCAGCTTTATGAGCGTATTGAGGTTCAATTACGACAAGTCATTAAAGAGCGTAAAATTCGTGAAGGTAGTGCTTTCTTGCATGATGAAGCATTACTTGCTTCACAACTACTCGCTTTTTGTGAAGGTATGTTAGCACGCTTTGTACGCACAGAATTTCGCTATCAACCCACTCAAGAATTTGAAGCTCGCTGGCCATTAATTTTGGCACAGTTACAATGAAATGATGGACTCGTGATTTAACTCAACAATTTGAAATTTACAGATATGCCGTTTTTTTCTTATTTGTGTTAACATGCGTCCTCTGGTACACAATTACCTAATGTATTTATCAGGAATGGCACTCGTGCAGTTCCTACATTGTGGCATTAGCGACTCGCTTTGCCCCTGCTGTAAAAGTCCTTTTTATATTTCAATATCTGTGATAATTGTCACAGAAGATTCATTGTACTACTCACCCCGCCCATAATTGGGCGAGGGCTTTTTTTTATCTCTAATCGACCAACTCGTTTATCGCGTATTGACTTTATTAATTCACGCCATAGCGCTCACGATAAGCTTTAACCGCAGGTAAATGCTCAGACAGTGTTTCATTCTCACTTAGGTAACTAATTAAATCATCCAAGGTAATAATCGAATACACTTGGCATTGATAATCACGTTTTAACTCTTGTATTGCAGAAAGTTCTTCTCGCCCTTTCTCTTGTCTATCCAAACTTAATAACACGGCAGAAAGCATTGCATCATGTTGTTTTATAATTTCCATTGATTCACGAATTGCAGTACCTGCTGTAATGACATCATCGACAATCACAACATTACCTTTCAATGGGCTTCCTACTAATGTTCCTCCTTCACCATGATCTTTAGCCTCTTTGCGATTAAAACAGTAAGGGATATCGATATCATGATGCTCAACCAATGCGACTGCCGTTGTGGTTGCAATAGGTATCCCTTTATAAGCGGGTCCAAACAACACATCACAAGACACATTATTATCTAATAATGTTTGCGCATAGAACTGCCCCAGTAAAGCCAAATCACGCCCTGTATTAAATAAACCGGCATTAAAAAAGTAAGGACTCACCCTTCCTGATTTCAGTGTGAACTCACCAAATTTCAGGACATTTTTTGCTAATGCTAGTTCGATAAAGCGGCGTTGGTAGGCTTTCATTTCTTTCTCCTCTCTACGTTACTTGATGACAAATTTTAGACATAAAAAAGGCGACTTCTCAGTCGCCTTAAAAATATAATTTATTGCTTAAGCGCCTCTTTTTGCGCTTCAAATATTTTCTCTAATCCCCCCTTTGCAAGGGCGAGTAAAGCAAGTAATTCTTCGTGACTAAATGGTGCGCCTTCTGCCGTACCCTGAACTTCAATCATACGACCATCATCAATCATCACCACATTCATATCTGTTTCTGCGGCAGAATCTTCAACATATTCAAGATCGCATAATGGTTCACCATCAACGATCCCCACAGATACAGCGGCGACCATTGATTTAAGAGGGCTCTTTTTCAGTTTACCTTCTTCAACCATTTTATTTAAAGCATCAACTAATGCGACGCAAGCACCAGAGATAGAGGCCGTACGTGTACCACCATCAGCTTGAATAACATCACAATCAACAGTGATAGTGAATTCACCTAACGCTTTTAAATCAACAGCAGCACGTAATGAGCGTGCAATTAAGCGTTGAATTTCCATAGTACGGCCGGTTTGTTTACCACGAGCCGCTTCACGTGCATTACGACTATTTGTTGCGCGAGGAAGCATACCGTATTCTGCGGTTACCCAACCTTGCCCTTGCCCTTTAAGAAAACGTGGTACACCCTCTTCTACAGTGGCGTTACACAAGACTTTAGTATCACCAAATTCGACTAATACAGAACCCTCAGCGTGTTTTGTATAATGGCGAGTGATGGTAATAGGACGTACTTGGTCTGCTTGTCTGTCTGCTGGACGCATGGTGTTATCTCCGCTTTCTCTGACATATTGGGGGCGCATTATACGACCTAAAATGGCTTATGCCTATCCTGTATCGATACCTGGGGTTATAATCGTATCATCTTTTACACTATTGAGACCCTATTATGATCCGTAGCATGACCGCTTTTGCTCGCCGAGACATCAAAAAAGACTGGGGTAGCGCTGCATGGGAACTACGTTCCGTCAACCAACGCTATCTTGAAACTTATATTCGTTTACCTGAGCAATTACGTAGTTTAGAGCCTGTTATTCGTGAACGTCTACGTAATCGCTTAACGCGCGGTAAAATTGAATGTAACTTACGTTTTGATCTTAATGCTCGCTTTCAAGGCGAACTTAATATTGATGAGAATTTAGCAAAACAACTGATTGTTTCTGCCAACTGGGTAAAAAGCCACAGCCATGAAGGGACTATCAGCCCATTTGATATTTTACGTTGGCCGGGTGTTATTTCCGCACAAGAGCAAGATTTAGATGCCATTGGTACTGAGCTTTTAGCTGAATTAGATTTAGCGATCGACGCCTTCATCGCAAGCCGTGAAGCAGAAGGGCAATCACTGAAAGTTCTTATCGAACAACGTTTAGATGCTGTTTGCGAAGAAGTTGTTAAGGTGAGAGCACAGATGCCAGAAGTTTTACAATGGCAACGTGAACGTTTAACAAGCAAATTAGAAGAAGCTCAAGTTCAAATTGATAATAATCGTTTAGAACAAGAGTTAGTGATGTTAGCACAACGTTTAGATGTTGCTGAAGAGCTTGATAGATTAGAAGCTCATGTTAAAGAAACACGAAAAATTCTTGTAAAAAAAGAAGCCGTAGGTCGTCGTCTTGATTTTATGATGCAAGAATTTAACCGTGAATCCAACACATTAGCATCGAAATCAATTAATACTGAAGTCACTAATTCAGCCATTGAATTAAAAGTTTTAATTGAACAAATGCGTGAGCAAATTCAAAATATTGAGTAAGATTTCTTAGCGGTTTACAGCCCATCATTAAGTCAGTAGATACCTTGTATTTACTGGCTTTTTTATAATAAGTTTCTAATTTTTATTGGCTTCATTTTTATAAATTATACATTAAATCACTCACCCAACGCCTTTCTAATAAATCCTTTGTTTTGATTAAGCATCTGTGTGGCTTGCGGTGCATCTACATTTGCTAAGATCATTAAAATCGCCGTTTTACAATGACGATGACATTGTGATAATGCTTCTTCAGCTATAGCTCTTTCACACTCAGTTGCTTGCATTACAATGCGAATTTGGCGTTCAACCAATTTGGCATTAGTCGCTTCAACATCCACCATTAAATTACCAAAAACTTTGCCGATTTTTATCATCGCGCCTGTTGTTATCATATTTAAGATAAGTTTTTGTGCTGTGCCGGCTTTCATACGCGATGAACCTGTTACCACTTCAGCACCCACAATAGGTGTAATGGCAATGTCAGCAAGTTTGGCAATCGGGCTTTCTGGATTGCAACTTATCCCCCCTGTTGTTGCACCTAATGATTTCGCATACTGCAAAGCACCTATCACATACGGTGTTCTACCACTTGCAGCAATACCCACTAAAACATCTTTCTCGTTAAAATTAAGTTGGCGTAAATCTTGTTCGCCTAATTGAGTATTATCTTCTGCATTCTCGACAGCTTGAAAAATAGCCTTGTGTCCACCAGCAATTAATCCAATCACCATTTCATGAGGTGTACCATAAGTTGGAGGGCATTCACTGGCATCTAAAATCCCTAATCGCCCCGATGTACCGGCGCCACAATAAATAAGACGACCACCTTGAGAAAAAGCAATCGCAACTTTATCAACCAATTGAGTAATTTCAGGTAACGTTTTCTCGACTGCTAATGGCACTTTTTTATCTTCATTATTAATGACTTTTAGCATATCGAAGGTTGAAAGCGTGTCTATATTTTCACTGTTATGATTTCTACTTTCTGTGACAAGATTGCTAAGGTCAATCGCCATTATCGCGCTCCCAATATTGTTATTTATTTGATTAAGTCGAAGAAATAAACTGCTTTTATACCATTATTATTGGTAAGATTTTCAAAATCATTACAAACGGTACCCTACATGACACTTATTAAATATATTTCGACCTTTATCAGCCTAATTACACTTTTTTTCTCCTTTTCTTTACATGCTAATTTTGAAGAGCAAGACAAAAGAAAATTTGAAGATACTCGCAAAGAAGCACTAAATCACAATGCACCAGCTCAATATCAATTAGCTGAAATGTATTTAATGGGAACAGGTGTCGAAAAAAATGTTCTTAATGCCCAATTATGGGCAAATGAGGCAATAAAAAACGACTATGCTGATGCCTATGCATTACTTGCTGATCTCTATTTATTTAATGCGGACCCTTACTTTAAAAATTATTATGTTGAAGCGAGAAAATTAGCAACAATCGCAGCAAATAAAGGAAGCATAAGAGGAAAAATAAGTTTAGCAACGGCTCTTATAGCACCTTTATCTGGTGAAACAGATTACAAAAAAGCAATTACATTATTAGAAGAAGCTGCAACAACTCATCAACCAGAGCTTGTTTACGCTCCGATTTGGCTAGGTGTTCTTTATAGTGGAGTTGGTAATGTGCCTGTAGATACTGAAAAAGCGAATATGTGGTTTGCAAAAGCTAATGAAATGACTTTTGAAGGATTTGCTCAAGCAATGGCTTCTTTTATGTTCTCTGGTCAATATTATATTATCGAGCCAAACAAACAAAAAGCAGATGAATTAATGCAACAAGCTTGTGAAGAAGCAAAAAAAGTTGGCAATGAGTTTTATTGCCAACAAGCGTTTAATTAACCCAAAATCTAATAAATCACCCTAACTCAGAAAAGAGATGGTAAATATCGCCATCTCTTTTATACCCTGTCTGTCCTACCTAACGTTCTTTTATAGCGCCATACGGTATTCAATCACGCCTGGTTTTTCTGCTACCCAATTATATAAGCGCTGACCACGTAAATTAGTTTCCTGTGTATGCCAATATAAACGAGCACAATTACGCTGTTTTGCTTGTTGATTAACAAACTCAATAAGTTGTTTACCTACATGGCGACCACGTGTATCTGGTGAAACAAATAAATCTTCTAAATAACAAAAATCACTTTCTGCCCATGTTGAACGATGAAAAAGGTAATGTACAAAGCCTAATACCTTTTCACCTTCCATCGCTACAGCACAATAAACAGGTTCTTTTTCATCAAAAAAACGTGTCCATGTTTTTAATGTTGTCTCTTCTGATAACTCAACTTTATAAAATGCTTGATAATTTAACCAATGTGGCAACCATTGAGCATAATGCTCTTGTTCAACAAATTGAATTGAAACAGCGATTGGTGTTGTGCTCATCTCTTCACTTCCTTCTACTTTCATAAATGCTATAAAAAGGTATCACCTGCCTTTAATCGTGGTCATGGTACGTTTAATTTTGGTTCTCAATAAGGTACACTTTTTGTGTTTTTATAGGGTCCACTTTATGAAACAGAAAAAAACAGCTTATTTCCCTAACCTTGTTTTAGAAGAAGGACCTATTGGTTCTCAGGTTTATCACGCGATTAGAAAAGCGATTTTAGATGGACGCTTAACATCAGGTAGTCGTCTACCGTCAAGCCGTACCTTAGCTGAAATGATGTCTATTTCCCGCAATTCTGTTATTGCAGGATTTGAACGTTTAATTGATGAAGGCTATTTATTTACTCGACGCGGTGCAGGTACTTTTGTTGCAAGTACAATCCCTGATGCCATTATTTCGGATAAGTGGATCAAAACAACCCACTCTATTTCATCACCCTCAATCGAAAGCCCATTAGAAACACTAAACCCCAATATGCAAAAAGCACAAGCTTTTTGGCAACAATCACAACCCAATATCAATAATAATCCGATATTTCATGTTGGCGTTGGATGTGTTGATCTGTTTCCACATGAGCTTTGGGGAAGGTTATTAGGGCGAGTTTGGCGACAATCGAAAAAAGCACTCGCAACATTTAATTCGCCAACAGGTTACACACCTTTAAAAGAGATGATATGCCAATATATGCAATCAACTCGTGGGCTTTTTTGCCAACCTGAACAAATCATTATTGTGAATGGAACACAGCAAGCGATTAATCTCACCACCAGAGTATTATTAAAAGAAGGTGATGCAGTTTGGTTAGATGATCCTGGTTATGACAGTGCTCGGGGGATCTTCACATCTTATGGTATAAAATCACATCCAATAAATTCGGATGTTAATGGGATGGATATTTCTCAAGGAATAGAAAAGTGTCCTGAAGCAAAACTTGTTTTTACGACACCTTCGCATCAATTCCCTTTGGGTAATACACTCTCACTTTCACGCCGTATTGTGTTGTTAGAGTGGGCGTCATCCAATAATGTGTGGATCTTTGAAGATGACTACAATAGTGAATTTCGCTATCACTCTAAACCCATTCAATCTCTCCAAGGATTAGATAAATACCAGCGCGTTATTTATGCTGGTACATTCTCAAAAATGATGTATCCCGGATTTCGTTTAGGCTTTTTAGTGGTTCCTTTACCTTTAGTTGATGCCTTTAAAGCCGCTAAATACTATACCGATTCACATTCTGGCTTTTTAGAGCAAGCCACATTGGCGCTGTTTATTTCTCAAGGGCATTATGCACGTCATGTTAGGCGAATACGCAAAGCCTGTTATGAACGTTATCAAGTGTTAACTAATGCTATAAAAACACATCTATCTCATGTTTTCCGTGTTGAACCGACAGACTCAGGTATCCATATTGTCTGCTGGTTACAGGCTGGCTATACAGAAGAATATATTGTGAAAAAATCACGAGAGATTGGATTAGCTATACAGCCTTTATCCCGTTACTGCATCCAAACCTACCCAAAACAAGGCGTATTATTAGGGTATGCGGCTCATGATCCTATTGAAATTGAAAAGAGTATTATTTTGCTTGCTCAAACATTATCTAAATAAATAACATTTATTCTTATTTGTTATTTGCAATATAAATGTCGAACAAGCTTTGCATTTACCCTATTTTATTTTTTGGCGTGCAATAATAAACCCAAGCAGGAGGAACATTCAGCATTACCAATTTTTTTTCTAAATGAAAATAACGAGATAACGTTTTTTCATATCGAGTTGTATATTGAAATAATACAAAACAACCTTGTGTTTTTAATAGCTCTTTATGCACGCGTTTTAAAACTTTTAAACCTGTTTTTTTAGGAATAGATAAAAAAGGTAGCCCTGAAATAATCATATTATAATGGCTATTTAATTTTTCTGCTGATGCGGTATAGACCCTTAATCGCTTATCGTTAATTTTATCTAATTCTGTCGCAAAGCTGGGTTCTATTTCAAAAACATCTAATGAAGAATTCAACGACATTCTTTTTAAGATCTGTTGAGTAATAACCCCTGTACCGGCACCTAACTCAGCAACCTGAATGTCCTGTTGCCAATTGAGTTTATCTAACATTTCGTAGCATAACCAACGAGATGAAGGCGCGATAGTACCCATCGTGGTTGGTGAGATCACAAACCGTTTTAAATATGAGTAGTATGTAGATAATGGAATGAATGTGGATATATCCATCTTCGCCTCCTAGTGCCTTTTAATTAAGGTAAAATAAAATTTAGATTAAATGAAGAACATTCATCATTATTTTTATTTATGAAAATACATCATCTATTGAATAATGACTTTCAGTATAAAGCTTGGAGTCATCTCTAAGTAAATACGTTTTTCTTATATATTACACTATTTTACATTTTTCTATTTTTACTCTATTTTCTTAAACAAGAATATATTTTTATTTATCCTAAAAAAGAAAATAAGATATAGCAGATTATTCTTACACTTTTATGGTTGGTTCATTTTCTTTTTTAACAACTCATTGATATTTGTTCGTTCTGTGGCTTTCTTTTGTTAACTCTACGCAGACTATAAGAAACACTTCTAATTCTTTGGTAAATAATCAATAAATTAACTTGCACCCATCTCTATATTTTGTCAGGTTAGTGTGAGGTCTCTCACTATTCCTACAGATAAAGACAGGGTAATTACAATGAAAAATGTTGGTTTTGTGGGCTGGCGTGGTATGGTCGGCTCCGTTTTAATGCAAAGAATGGTTGAAGAACGTGATTTTGATGGGATAAACCCTGTTTTCTTCACCACATCTCAATTAGGTGAAGCAGCACCCGCTTATGGTAATCACCGTAGCACTCTGCAAGATGCTTATGATATTGATACCTTAGCATCACTCGATATTATTATTAGTTGCCAAGGTGGTGACTACACCAATGAAATCTATCCAAAACTGCGTCAAGCAGGTTGGCAAGGTTACTGGATTGATGCAGCATCCGCACTGCGTATGAATGATGATGCCGTGATTATTCTCGATCCTGTTAATGGACAGCATATTCAAGACAGCTTAAATAAAGGTATTAAAGCCTTTGTCGGCGGTAACTGCACCGTCAGTTTAATGCTGATGTCATTAGGTGGTCTGTTTGCTAACAATTTAGTGGAATGGGCAAGCGTATCCACTTATCAAGCGGCTTCTGGGGCCGGCGCTCGCCATATGAGAGAGTTACTGTCACAGATGGGTTCTTTACATAATCAAGTGGTTAAAGAGCTAGAAAACCCAGCATCAGCAATCTTAGATATTGAACGTAAAGTCACTAACTTTACACGCAGTGGTGCGATGCCCACTGAACAATTTGGTGTTCCTCT
The DNA here is from genome assembly GCF_009915995.1 of Proteus sp. G2618. NCBI lineage: Bacteria > Pseudomonadati > Pseudomonadota > Gammaproteobacteria > Enterobacterales > Morganellaceae > Proteus > Proteus sp. G2618. Next base: position 118,685 of record NZ_JAABNI010000006.1, read on the forward strand.
AGCAGGTAGCTTGATCCCTTGGATTGATAAACAATTAGAAAATGGTCAAAGCCGCGAAGAGTGGAAAGGACAAGCAGAAACTAACAAGATCCTCAATACAGGTTCAAATATCATTCCTGTGGATGGTCTTTGCGTTCGTATTGGCGCATTACGCTGCCATAGCCAAGCATTTACCTTAAAACTGAAGAAAGACTTACCTGTTACTGAGATTGAACAGTTACTCGCAAGCCATAATGATTGGGTAAAAGTCATTCCTAATGATCGTGAGTTAACTATACGTGAATTAACACCTGCCGCAGTTACCGGTACATTGAGCACACCAGTAGGCCGTATTCGTAAACTGAATATGGGCCCTGAATTTATTTCAGCCTTTACAGTGGGTGACCAACTGTTATGGGGTGCCGCAGAGCCTTTACGTCGTATGCTGAATATTCTGCGTTAATATTAATTATTTGGAATATCGGCCATTTTTAGAAAATAGAAATGGTTGGTATTCTTATTCTCAATAGCTATTAGCTTTATTTCTTATTTCCCCTCCTCTTCTTTTTTCACAAAACTATTTTTTAAATTTTCATATTTTATTTATTTTTAATTTTATGGCGATTTATAAAATACGTTTCCTACAATACTTTCAAAAATAACGCTAAAGAATTCAGTCAGGTTATTCAGAATAATTCACCTATTTTTATTTAAAATAGAGCGCAAAAATAAATAAAGTATTTTTTAACAACTGAAAAGTAATGACGAAGAAAATCCAATTATAACAATTTCTAATATATTATCCCTTTTCTCTTTATTAAAGAGAGGTTGCGGTAACTACTTATTATTTAAAAATAAATTTACTTTATATTGTCATTTATTTATGGTTATTTTTATTACTTTTATAAAAAGATGCATTATAAATATGACAACACAAACACAACCCAATAAAAAAGGTTTTTTAAACCGAGTAGAACGTATTGGTAATGTCATGCCTGATGTTACGATGCTGTTCGTTTACGCCCTAGTGATCTGCTGGATATTTTCATTTCTCCTCTCTTTTGTACATTTTGATTATTTCCATCCAGTGACTAAAGAGAAAATCACCGTTATTAATATGTTTCAATATGAAGAAATCATATTATTTGTGACAAGTGCGGTAAAAAATTTCATTAGCTTTCCGCCACTTGGAATAACGATTGTTGCAACATTAGGAATTGGTATTGCAGAAAGCAGTGGCTTTATTAAAACAGCTTTAAAAAAGATGCTTTCGTTTATTTCTCCTAAAATGCTAACACCAACGGTTGTCTTTGTTGGTATTGTTGCGCACTTAGCGTCTGACTCAGCTTACGTTATTCTTATGCCTGTCTCTGCGATGATGTTCTATGCTAGTGGTCGTCATCCTTTAGCTGGGATCGCCGCCTCATTTGCAGGTTTAGCAGGTGGATTTACCGCAAGTTATACACCGTCAATCATTGATCCAATAATGCAAAGCTTTACTCAAGAAGCGGCGCAAATTATGGCTCCGGGATATAGCGTTAACGTTTTATGTAACTACTTTTTTAGTGTAGGTGGTACATTTGGTGTTATTTTAACTTGTTGGTATATCACTGAAAAAATTGTCGAGCCTTGGTTAAACAAAAACTGCCCAGTCTCTTCAGGGATTGATACCAAGGATGCGGAGTTGGGTGAAATCACACCAATAGAAAAACGCGCATTCCGTTTTGCTGGTTGGGCGGTTGTGTTGATGGGAATTGGTTTATTTGCCCTGTTATTACCAGAAACTTCGCCATTACGTTCACCAGAAGGGAGCTTAACCAGCCCTAAAGCGCCAATTATGCAAATTGTGGTGCCTTTACTGTTTATCTTCTTCTCTGTACCCGGTTTAATCTATGGCTATATGACCAAGTCTTTTGCTTCCACAAAAGATATCGTCAAAGCAATGGAAAATATCACTAAATCGCTGATCCCATTTATCGTTTTTGCCTTTTTTGCAGCTCAGTTTCTTTACTCTTTCCAACACTCGAATTTAGGAACTTTATTAGCGCTATCAGGTGCAGAGTTACTGCGTACGCTTAATATGCCTTCAGGTATGACGGTATTAGGTGTGATTTTGCTGACTGCTATTTTAAATATCATGATCACCTCAGCAACATCAAAATGGGCTGTTATTGCACCGGTATTAGTGCCAATGTTAATGGCTGTCGGAATTTCACCTGAATTAACGCAAGCTGCGTTCCGTGTCAGTGATTCCGCAATGAATGTGAGTACACCGATGTTCCCATTCTACCCACTGATTTTGATGTATTGCCAAAAATACTATAAAGGGGCTGGTATCGGTACACTATGCTCAATGATGATCCCTTTCACTATTGGCTTGCTTATTGTGTTAACGACAACACTGTTTGTCTTCTGGGGACTCGATATTCCTCTTGGCTTTGACAGTGGATATACATGGCAACCGGCATCATAACTCACGCTTATAAAAACAACTGTATTAGGAACAACATTATAATGAACACCCTAGGTCAAAAGTTAGAACAGCGTTTCTTCCGTTATCTGGCAATTGAAAGCCAAAGTGATGCATCTGCTTCTGTTGTACCCAGCACGCAAGGGCAACTTGAGTTAGCAAAGTTACTGGCTAAAGAGCTAGAAACTTATGGACTAAAAGATATCTATATCGATTCTCATGCCATTTTATATGCAATGAGACCGGGTACTAAACCCAATGCCCCTAAAGTTGGGTTTGTTGCTCACCTTGATACTGTTGATGTGGGTATTTCGCCTGATATTCACCCTCAAACACTGCGTTATGAAGGAAAAGATCTCTGCTTAAATAAAGAAAAGGATGTCTGGTTTAAAGCTCAAGAACACCCTGAAGCAGAACCTTATATTGGTGAAGAGATTATCTTCAGTGATGGTACAAGCGTATTAGGTGCTGATAATAAAGCAGCGATCACCGTGGTTATGGAGTTAATGGATAAACTTCAACATGCTGATTTTGATTGTGGCGATATCTATGTTGCGTTTGTACCTGATGAAGAGATTGGATTACGCGGTTCTAAACTGATGGATTTATCTCGCTTCAACGTTGATTTTGCTTACACCATAGATTGCTGTGCATTAGGCGAAGTGGTGTATGAAACCTTTAATGCGGCATCAATTAAAGTGTCTGTAAAAGGTATTACTGCGCACCCAATGTCAGCGAAAAACGTATTATTAAACCCAATTCGTGTTGCTCATGATTTTATTGGCTGTTTTGACCGCTTTGATACACCAGAGCACACCGAACATCGCGAAGGTTATTTCTATGTCACTGATTTAATCGCCAACCCTGATAATGCGGTGATTAAAATGGCCATTCGTGATTTTGATAAACAAAGTTATGAAGCCCGTAAACAGTTTATTAAGCAATCTGTTGCTTTGATCCAAGCTCGCCACCCTCGTGCGCAAATCGATTACGAGATTGTCGATGTGTATAGCAATATCAGTGATTCGATAGGGGAAGATCGCACAGCTATCGAACTTATTTTTGAGGCATTAAAACAATTAGATATTCAACCTAATGTGATCCCAATGCGAGGCGGCACAGATGGCTCTGCACTTTCTGCAAGAGGATTACTAACACCAAACTATTTTACTGGTGCACTGAATTTTCACTCTCGTTTTGAGTTTTTACCTGTTAGCTCATTTGAAAAGAGCTATTTAGTAACAGAAATGCTGTGTCGATTGGTCGGACAACGCGGATAAGCGTTATTGTTTTAGCCAACAAAAAAGCGGAACCATTTTCATGGCTCCGCTTTTTTATCTAACTTAATCTAAAACTAGATATCAATATTTGCAGCTTTCAGCGCATTCTCTTCGATAAAGGCACGACGAGGTTCAACCGCATCACCCATTAAGGTGGTAAATAATTCATCGGTTGCAATCGCATCTTTCACTGTAACTTGCATCATACGGCGTGTATCTGGATTCATGGTGGTTTCCCATAATTGCTCTGGGTTCATTTCACCAAGACCTTTATAACGCTGTACAGCAAGGCCACGACGAGATTCTTTTGTTAACCACTCAAGTGCTTCTTCAAAGCTTGAAATCGCCTGACGACGCTCTCCACGCTCAATAAACGCACCCTCTTCAATTAGGTTACCAATAATGTCACCTAAATGGGTAATACGTTGATATTCACTACTGTGGATAAAGTCATAATCCAGTTTATAGTCTGTATCAATACCATAAGTACGGATACGTAATACTGGCTCAAATAAACGGTTTTCATCGTTTTGAGTGATGGTATAACTATAAGTACTACTTTGCTCTTCCGCATTATTTAAACGGTTGACCAAGCCACTCATCCACTCTTCAACTTTAGCTTTATCTAATAACGCATCTTCTGTTAGCGTTGAATGATATACCAAGCTGTTTAACATGCTAAGTGGATAGATACGCTCCATTCGACGAATAATCTTGTGCGCTACATGGTAATCAACAACCAGTTTTTCAAGTTGCTCACCGTGCATTGCTGGTGCGTGTTCACTCACATAAAGTGCTGCTCCATCAAGCGCGATCGACATCAGATATTCATCCATTGCGTCGTCATCTTTGATGTATTGCTCTTGTTTACCTTTCTTCACTTTGTAAAGTGGTGGCTGAGCAATAAAGATATGACCACGTTCGATAATTTCTGGCATTTGACGATAGAAGAATGTCAGTAACAGAGTACGAATGTGAGAACCATCGACGTCCGCATCCGTCATGATGATAATACTGTGATAACGCAGTTTATCTGGGTTATATTCATCACGACCGATACCACAACCTAATGCAGTGATTAACGTTGCAACTTCTTGAGAAGCCAACATTTTATCAAAGCGCGCTTTCTCAACGTTTAAGATTTTACCTTTTAACGGAAGAATAGCCTGCGTTTTACGGTTACGCCCTTGTTTTGCAGAGCCACCCGCAGAGTCCCCTTCCACTAAGTACAGTTCAGAGAAAGCAGGATCTCGTTCAGAACAGTCCGCTAATTTACCTGGTAAACCACCTAAATCTAATGCGCCTTTACGACGTGTCATCTCACGTGCTTTACGCGCTGCTTCACGAGCACGAGCGGCGTCAATAATTTTACCAACAACAATTTTCGCGTCGTTTGGATTTTCTAACAGGTATTCCACCAGCTTCTCATTCATCAGCGTTTCTACCGCTGTTTTCACTTCTGAAGAAACCAGTTTATCTTTTGTTTGTGATGAGAATTTAGGATCGGGTACTTTAACAGAAACAACCGCAATCAAGCCTTCACGAGCATCATCACCCGTAGCACTGATTTTTGACTTCTTATTAAAACCTTCTTTATCCATATAGTTGTTTAACGTACGTGTCATAGCAGTACGGAAACCAACTAAGTGGGTACCACCATCACGTTGTGGAATGTTGTTGGTAAAACAATAAACATTCTCTTGGAAACCATCATTCCACAGCATCCCCACTTCAACACCGATGCCATCTTTTTCAGTTGAGAAATAGAATACATTTTGGTGAATCGGCGTTTTGTTACGGCTTAAGTATTCAACAAATGCCTTAATACCGCCTTCATAGTGGAAATGATCTTCACGGTTATCACGTTTATCAATTAAACGGATAGAAACGCCTGAGTTTAAGAATGACAACTCACGAAGACGTTTTGCTAAAATGTCATACTGGAATTCAGTCTCACCTTTAAAAGTTTCAAGACTTGGCCAGAAGCGAACAAATGTTCCTGATTTTTCAGTATCACCAATCACTTTTAAGCGATCATCAGGTACACCATGACGATAAATTTGCTGATGGATTTTTCCATCGCGATGAATAGTCAGTTCGAGTTTTTCAGACAACGCATTAACAACAGAAACCCCTACACCATGAAGTCCACCAGAGACTTTATAGGAGTTATCATCGAATTTCCCCCCAGCATGCAGAACCGTCATAATAACTTCTGCTGCTGAAACACCCTCTTCTTGGTGAATGCCGGTTGGAATTCCACGACCATCATCTCGAACAGAGACGGAGTTATCTGAATGGATAGTGACAATAATCTCATCACAGAAACCCGCGAGGGCTTCGTCGATTGCGTTGTCGACCACCTCGAAGACCATGTGATGCAGACCGGTTCCATCATCTGTATCCCCGATATACATCCCCGGGCGCTTACGCACCGCATCCAGCCCTTTTAATACTTTGATACTTGAGGAGTCATATGTATTCGACATCAACGTTTCTCGCTTTATTCCTATGGTTTAACCTCTATTTTGCCACGTTCTACGCTAAATAGCCTGCTATTTACATCTAGCATATCTTTCACTTGCCCTTGTGTTATCGCACTGACAAACACCTGAGCTTGCGTAGATTTTAGACGCTCGGCTAACAACTGACGCCGACTTGCATCTAATTCGGAAGCAAAATCATCGAGCAGATACAGGCATCTTTGCCCATTCTTACGAGTGAAATATTCACCTTGTGCCAGTCTCAAAGCACACATCAATAACTTGAGCTGACCTCGTGACAACATATCTTCTACTGGTGTGCCGTTTGCTCTAATACGTAAATCCGCTTTATGAGCACCAAGTGAGGTATACGCTAGCATTTTATCACGTTCAAATTGACGTGCTAGCAACTCACCATAATCTGTTTCTTTATCCCATCCACGTTGAAAGCTCACTTTCAACAAAAACTCAGGCAAAAACAGACGACACGTTTCTTCAATATCTTTAGCAATATCTTCGGTATATTGAGCTCGCCATTCACTTATCTGTTCTGTTAATGAGATAAGTTCTTTATCCCAAGGCATCAGTTGTCGATATGACGTTGCTTGCCTCAGTGCTGCATTACGTTGTTTTAATACACGTTTTAAATCTGACCATGCAGCAAAAAATCGAGGTTCATTATGAAAACAACCCCAATCAATAAAAGCGCGGCGATATTTAGGCCCACCATTCAGTAGTGTAAAGCCTTCAGGTGTTATTAATTGCATGGGTAACAATTTTGCTAACTCTGCAATTTTATGACCATCGCTGCCATCAATACGAACTGTACTATTTCCTTCGCGATCTTTACTTAATCCAATCGCATAACCACGGCTCTCTTCATTTAGTCCACTTAAGCGGCCATGAAGAATAAATTCATTTTCATCATGCTGGATCACGCGATTAGCTTGAGAGCTACGAAATGCACGCCCATGACCTAGAGTGTAAATCGCTTCAAGTATACTTGTTTTACCACTCCCGTTAGGCCCAACAAGAAAATTAAAGCCATCCGCTAATGGCAGATCCGCCTGTTCAATATTTCTAAAATGACGGATCAATAAACGGGATAAAATCATGTTAGTGACTATTATAAACGCATTGGCATAACAACATAAGCAGCCGCAGAACTTGCCACATTCTCCACTTGAACACTTGAAACAGCATCTGTTAGCAGCAGCTTAACTTCTTCACATTTCAATGTATTAAGTACATCAAGGAGATAACTGACATTAAAGCCAATTTCCATTTCTTCACCTTGATATTGAACATCAACAATCTCTTCTGCTTCTTCTTGCTCAGGGTTATTCGCTGTAATCTTCAATTGACCATTGGTGAGGTTTATACGCACACCACGGAATTTTTCATTAGATAAAATTGCAGCACGAGAAAATGCCTGTTTAAGAATATCACAACCCGCGGTCACTGTTTTTGTTGGGTTTTTCGGTAATACACGACGATAGTCAGGGAAACGACCATCAACCAACTTCGAGGTGAAAATAAAATCACCTACATGGGCACGGATATTGTTACTACCGATTTGCAATTGCAGTGAGCTTTCACCACCGCCATCAAGTAAACGCATCAATTCAATGACACCTTTACGAGGAACAATAACAGAATGTCCCGGTAAAGATTGTCCAATATCCATTGAACATACCGCTAAACGGTGTCCATCTGTTGCAACTGTGCGTAACTCTGTATTTTCAGTTTCAAACAACATACCGTTGAGGTAATAACGCACATCTTGATGCGCCATTGAAAACTGAGTGGACTCAATCAGACGTTTTAATGTTGCTTGAGGCAAAGTAAATTCAACCTCACTTTGCCAGTCATCTAAATTAGGAAAATCAGACGCAGGTAATGTTGATAAAGAAAAACGGCTACGACCTGAACGCACTAAGAGGCGATCACCGTCGAGCTCAACACTGATTTCTGCGCCTTCTGGTAGCCCACGCCAAATATCAAAAAACTTACGCGCAGGAACAGTTGTGGCGCCAATTTCATGAGATTGGCTAAGATTAACTCTTGCCACCATCTCCATTTCAAGGTCGGTCCCCGTTAGCGATAAGGTGTTTTCAGTTACCTTAAGTAATAGGTTACCTAAAATAGGTAATGTTGGACGACCACCTAAAGGGCCACTTACTTGTTGTAGCGGCTTAAGAAGCTGTTCACGTTCAATGATAAATTTCATAGCGCTAGGATGATAATGTTCTGATTAAGTTAGAAAAATCTTCTTTGATGTCATGACTCTCTTCACGCAATTGCTCTATTTTTCGGCACGCATGAAGTACAGTTGTATGATCACGACCCCCAAAGGCATCCCCGATTTCAGGCAAGCTGTGGTTTGTTAATTCCTTCGCCAGCGCCATTGCCATTTGCCTCGGACGGGCAACCGATCGAGATCTCCGCTTTGACAGTAAATCAGCAACTTTAATTTTATAATATTCAGCAACTGTTTTTTGAATATTATCAATAGTGACTAATTTTTCCTGCAAGGCGAGCAGATCGCGCAATGCTTCACGTACAAAGTCGATAGTAATCGCACGACCTGTAAAGTTTGCGTTAGCAATCACTCGGTTTAATGCACCTTCAAGCTCACGGACGTTAGAACGAAGTCTTTTGGCAATAAAAAAAGCCACTTCGTCAGGTAATTGAATTTGGTTTTCATCCGCTTTTTTCATCAAAATCGCCACTCGGGTTTCAAGTTCAGGCGGCTCAATAGCAACCGTTAACCCCCAACCAAAGCGTGATTTTAATCTATCTTCAACACCATTTATCTCTTTAGGATAACGGTCTGACGTTAAAATAATTTGCTGATTCCCCTCTAACAATGCGTTAAAGGTATGAAAAAATTCTTCTTGTGAACGCTCTTTATTGGCAAAAAATTGAATATCATCAATTAATAGTGCATCCACAGAACGGTAATAGCGTTTAAAGTCTTCTATCGCATTATTTTGTAACGCTTTTACCATATCTTGTACGAAACGTTCAGAATGCATATAAACGACTTTTGCATTCGCTTTACGTTCCATAATGCTGTTACCCACTGCGTGCAATAAGTGCGTTTTACCAAGCCCTGTTCCGCCATATAAAAAGAGTGGGTTATAAGCACCACCGGGGTTATCAGCAACTTGTCTTGCAGCAGCTCTTGCTAACTGGTTTGATTTACCTTCAACGAAGTTATCAAATTTATGTTTAGGGTTAACGTTAGAACGATAATTAAGTTCAGGCAATTGAGAAGCTGGTTGATTATCCCAACTTGGGCGAATAGGCTGACTATGCGTAGGAGCCGTATTCACCGTTGGATGTACAACCGCTTTAGGAATACTTTCCGTAGTACGTGCTGATGCGGGTTTATTACCGACTTCAAAACGTAAAGAAGGGACTTCAGAGCCACAAAAATCCACTAATAATGCGTTGATATTATTAATGTATTTTTCTCTCACCCAATCTAAAACAAAACGATTAGGTGCATACAGCGCCAGCGTATCATCGCTTAGTTCTGCCTGCAAGGGACGTATCCACATACTAAATTCAGTGGCAGGTAACTCATCCTGCAATCGGGCAAGACAATGCTGCCAAAGCGAAAGTGACACGGCGGACTCCCCTAAAAAAACAAGACTAAAAAATAAACAGGAAAAATGCAGTTAAACACTGTGTGCCTAAATACAAAGTGCACAACACCGTTCCTCTTCAATTCTTAATAAGGAACAACTCTTGGTGACAACGATTTTTTTACATCGTGACTCACGATCGCAGACTGGCTATTCTGATCGTGACGGGGGATCATATCGCAAAATGAAACGAAGATCCTCTTTCTTTTGCACAGTTTTTATGGTTTTTATCCACAGGCTTGCTGATTTACGATAATTCACCAAATGAAATATGCAAAGGCATTCTAGTGTACTTGAGTCGTCCTATAAATAGCAATTGGGGATAACTTTCTCTTTGCATAAATCTCCCTTTCTTATAGTAAGTGATCAAATATCTCTCATTTGATCCACTAAAGATCCTTGCGCTTTCACCATGAGTCCGTATAATCTTGCACCCTGCGTGCTTGTACCAACAAAGTCACTTATTAAGACTTTATTTAGGTCACTAATAAGCGTACTCGTTGCGCATAAGTCAGGATTGATTATCGGGTTTGCTAAAAAGACGACAAAAATCGGTACTTAAAGCGTCATCTTCATTGACGCATTTGAGTGATTTTATTACAATCCCGCATCTTTCCATCATTGATGCTGCGATTGAAGTACCGGTTTGTTTATTTATTGCACGCCAGTCTGTCAACGCATTTGCTGAATCAGTAATAATATTAAGTAGGTAGAAATCGCCATGAAACGCACTTTTCAACCGTCTGTACTGAAGCGCAACCGTAACCACGGCTTCCGCGCTCGTATGGCCACTAAAAATGGTCGTCAGGTTCTGGCTCGCCGTCGTGCGAAAGGCCGCGCTCGTCTGACCGTTTCTTCGAAATAATAAAAGCTAACCATTCCGTGGTTAAGCTCGCTTTTCCAAGGGAGTTACGTTTGTTAACTCCCAAGCATTTCAATTTTGTTTTCCAGCAACCACAACGTGCGAGTTCTCCAGAAGTTACTATTTTGGGTCGCCAGAATGAGCTGGGGCATCCCCGCATCGGTCTAACAATCGCAAAGAAAAACGTTAAACGTGCTCATGAGCGTAATCGCATTAAACGATTAGCCCGTGAATACTTTCGTTTACATCAGCATGAATTACCGCCGATGGATTTTGTGCTATTAGTAAGAAAAGGGGTTGCTGAACTTGATAACCATCAATTGACGGAAGTATTGGGTAAATTATGGCGTCGTCATTGTCGCTTGGCTCAAAAGTCCTGATCTTGCTGATTAGGGGCTATCAACTGGGGATTAGTCCTCTGTTGGGGCCTCGTTGTCGTTTTAATCCTACATGCTCTAATTACGGAATTGAGGCATTACGCAGGTTTGGAATGATAAAAGGTAGTTGGTTAACAGTGAAACGCATATTAAAATGCCACCCTTTACACGAAGGTGGTGATGATCCTGTCCCACCTAGAAAAAACGACGATAACAGAGAAAATTAACGATGGATTCGCAACGCAATCTTCTATTCATCGCTTTGCTGTTCGTTTCTTTCCTGATCTGGCAGCAGTGGGAGGGTGATAAAGTTTCACAAAACACCACCACTACCGCTCAGGTCTCGCAACAAGCGGACGTGCCAAGCAGTGATAGTCTTGCTGTAACTGGTAACAGCAATGAGCAGGCAAAATTGATTACCGTAAAAACTGACGTACTTGATATTCGTATCAATACTCAGGGCGGTACTATCGATGAGGCTGATTTGTTAGCCTATCCCGCCGAGCTTAATTCACAGACACCTTTCCGTTTACTGGAAACTACACCACAATTCCTGTATCAGGCTCAAAGTGGCTTAATCGGCCCAGATGGTCCAGATCAGAAATCTCGCCCAGTTTATAGTGCTGATAAAAACGAATTCGTACTTGGTGAAAACCAAGATGAATTACGTGTACCTATGACTTTCGTAAATGAAGAAGGCGTGAAATTCGTCAAAACCTTCATTCTGAAGAAAGGTCAGTACGATATCGGTATTGATTACAAAATTGAGAATACAACAGATAAAACGCTGACCATGAACTTCTACGGCCAGTTAAAACAATCTGTTAAATTGCCAGAAAGCCGTGATACAGGTAGTAGCAACTTTGCACTACACACTTATCGTGGTGCGGCATACTCATCAGATGAAACCAACTATAAAAAATATAGTTTTGGTGATATCGAAGATAAAAACTTATCTCTAACCACTAATAATGGTTGGGTTGCAATGTTACAACAATACTTTGCAACAGCATGGATTCCTTCTAAAGATAGTCAGAACAATAGCTTCTACTCTATCACTTTAGAAAACAAATCTATTGCTCTGATTGGTTATAAATCAGCACCGGTGACAATTGCACCAAATAGCAGTGCTGATATCAGCTCAACATTATGGGTTGGCCCTGAAATTCAGTCAGAAATGTCAGCCATTGCGCCACATTTAGACCTGTCTGTAGACTACGGTTGGTTATGGTTTATCTCTCAGCCACTGTTTAAACTGTTGAAATTCCTTCACAGCTTTATCGGTAACTGGGGCTTCTCCATCATCATGATCACCTTTATCGTTCGTGGTATCATGTACCCGCTGACTAAAGCACAGTACACCTCCATGGCGAAAATGCGTTTACTGCAACCAAAACTGGCTGCACTGCGTGAGCGTATTGGTGATGACAAACAGCGTATGAGCCAAGAAATGATGGCGTTATACAAACAAGAGAAAGTGAATCCTCTGGGTGGTTGTTTACCACTGATTATCCAGATGCCAATCTTCCTTGCGTTGTATTACATGCTGATGGGCTCTGTTGAATTACGTCATGCACCATTCATGTTATGGATCCAAGACTTATCTGCACAAGATCCGTACTACATCCTGCCATTATTAATGGGTGTGACAATGTTCATCATTCAGAAACTGTCTCCAACAGCAGTAACTGATCCGATGCAACAAAAAATCATGACCTTTATGCCGGTTGTGTTTACCGTATTCTTCCTGTGGTTCCCATCAGGTCTGGTTCTGTACTATATCGTCAGTAACTTAGTGACCATTATCCAGCAGCAGTTAATTTACCGCGGTCTGGAAAAACGTGGTTTACACAGCAGAGACAAAAAATAAGGTTACATGAGGGAAAACCTCTTCCTTGGTTACATTCAAAGGAAAGTGACATAAAATAGCGAAGGCGGTCTACCATGACCGCCTTCTGTTTTTTATATTGATATGATTATTCTGATTAAGCGAGTACACCATGCATAGCACTGATACTATCGTCGCTCAGGCCACACCTCCGGGAAGAGGCGGTGTTGGTATCCTACGCGTTTCTGGCCCTAAAGCTGCCCTTGTAGCACAAACCATTTTAGGCAAGTTGCCTAAACCTCGTTATGCCGATTATCTGCCATTTCGCAATGATGACAACTCAGTACTTGATCAGGGTATCGCCCTTTTCTTCCCTAATCCAAACTCATTTACAGGTGAAGATGTTCTAGAACTACAAGGCCATGGTGGCCCCGTTATTTTAGATTTATTGCTAAAACGTATTTTACAAATCCCTGGTGTGCGTATTGCTAATCCTGGTGAATTTTCTGAACGTGCGTTTTTAAATGACAAACTCGATTTAGCACAAGCAGAAGCGATTGCCGATTTAATTGATGCCAGCTCAGAACAAGCAGCTCGTTCAGCAATTAATTCGCTACAAGGTGCATTTTCCTCTCATATTAACGAGATGGTAGAGTCATTAACTCACTTACGTATCTATGTTGAAGCAGCCATTGATTTCCCTGATGAAGAGATTGATTTTCTTTCTGACGGTATCATCGAAGGAAAACTTAACGCCGTTATTGCTGAATTAGATGACGTTCGTGCTCAAGCTCGCCAAGGTAGCCTGTTACGTGAAGGAATGAAAGTAGTTATCGCAGGTCGGCCTAATGCAGGTAAATCAAGCCTATTAAATGCATTAGCAGGTCGAGAAGCAGCTATTGTCACGGATATTGCGGGTACAACTCGTGATGTATTGCGTGAGCATATTCATATTGATGGTATGCCTTTGCATATTATCGACACAGCCGGCTTACGTGAAGCCAGTGATGAAGTTGAACGCATTGGTATTGAACGTGCTTGGAAAGAGATTGAGCAAGCAGACAGAGTACTGTTTATGGTTGATAGCACCACAACCGATGCTACAACACCTGAAGATATCTGGCCTGAATTTATGGCTCGTTTACCAAATACCTTGCCTGTCACTGTTATTCGTAACAAGTCGGATTTAACAGGGGAAAATGTCGAGATCACGGCACAAGGTAACTACCCGATGATCCGCTTATCTGCTCGTGATGGAATGGGTATTGAGTTACTGCGTGATCACCTAAAAGAAGCCATGGGCTTTAATAGCAATACAGAAGGTGGTTTCTTGGCTCGCCGCCGCCACTTACAGGCATTAAATACTGCTGCGGAGCATTTACAGCAAGGCCATGAACAATTGGTTTATGCAAAATCCGGTGAATTGTTGGCAGAAGAGTTAAGACTGGCTCAGCAAGCATTAAGTGAGATCACTGGTGAATTTACTTCAGATGACTTATTAGGCCGTATTTTCTCAAGCTTCTGTATTGGGAAGTAACCATTAAATCTTACCTGCTATACCGTGTAAACCTTAGCTTAACGGTTATAGCAGGTAAAATCTGTTTTACACGCTATAACCACTAAATCTTGAACTACACGCTATAACCGGTATATTAGATGTTAACGCCTATAACCGGTAGAAGATGATGATTATAATTAACGCCTATCAACTCAGCGTACATCTAAAAGATGTCCGATTAACAAAAAAACTTTCTCAAGGTAAAGTCGCCCAAAAAGTGGGAATTCGACAAGACACTGTGTCCAATTTTGAACTTAATCCTAATTCCACCAAGCTAGAAACTTTTTTTAAACTACTCTCCGCACTAAATTTAGAGATGGAGATTCATCCTAAAGATGCTAAAAATAATTTAGCACACAAAAGTGAATGGAAAGAGGAGTGGTAAATGGCGAGCCTTGATGTGTATATGAATGAATATTATGTGGGCATTTTTACTAAAAAAAGCTCAGGTGCACATTCATTCCAATATGCTGAAGATTGGGTTAATCAACCAGGAAGTCGCCCTATATCTCTTTCTATGCCACTACAACTTCAAGAATATCAAGGAGATTGTGTCTATAATTTCTTTGATAATCTTTTACCTGATAATCCTGAAATTAGAAATCGTATTGTGAGTCGCTATAATGCAAACTCAAATCAACCATTTGATCTATTAACTGCCGTGGGTGCAGATACGGTTGGTGCATTACGGTTACTTCCTAGTGGTAGTACGCCAGCTAATATAAAAAAAATAGAATATAACAAACTTGATAACGCTGAACTTGAAAAAATACTATTAGGATATCAATCCAATACACCACTCGGTATGCTTGAAGAATATACTGATTTCAGAATTTCTATTGCTGGTGCGCAAGAAAAAACAGCGTTACTTTTAAAAGATGATCATTGGTGTGTGCCACACAGTAATACGCCGACTACACATATTATTAAGCTCCCCATTGGTGTTATTGAAGGGCATTCCTATACAATGGATTTGTCCGATAGTGTAGAAAATGAATATCTTTGTACCTTAATTGCCAAAGAATTTGATCTTCCTGTTCCTCACTGTTTTATTGTTAAAACAAAAAATATTAAAGCGCTTGCTGTAGAACGCTTTGATAGAAAATACTCATCAGATAAATCGTGGATAATACGCTTACCCCAAGAAGATTTTTGCCAAATTCTAAATATACCTTCAGCTCTAAAATATGAAAATGAAGGGGACCCTGGTATTATTGATATTATGAATTATTTGCTTGGTTCATCAAATGCTGATCAAGACCGTTTTCATTTTATGAAGGCACAAGTACTATTTTGGCTTTTGGCTGCAACAGATGGACATGCAAAGAATTTTTCTGTTTTTATCAATCAAGAAGGACGTTTTCACCTCACACCTCTTTATGACATCATGTCTATCTATCCCAATTTTGGAGGACGAGGACTTAATCCACGAGATGCAAAACTCGCTATGGGATTACAGGCAAGCCGAGGCAAAAAATATGCCATAGAGCAAATTTTTCCTCGTCATTTTTACCAAACAGCTGAAGCAGCCAGTTTCGATCCTTTATTGATGACAGATATTCTTCGTTATTTTTATAAAGAAATGGACGATGCCATCAAACGCGTAAAACAACAACTACCTGATGATTTTCCTTCTGAAATTAGCAATAAAATATTGGATGGAATGAAAACACGCTCTGCAAGATTAGCCAACATATAGCCATTTACCTGCTATACCGTGTAAACTTCAATTTAACGGTTATAGCAGGTAAAGATGATAGATGCGCATTCAACTTAGCTAATAAACTCTCTCAAAAAGAGTAAGATAAATTACTTATCTTCTTTTATTTTTATATTATTTAATACCATTCTTTAATTAAACTATTAATAATAAATATCAAACGATGTATCTAGTTATTTTTTATTTAACCATAGATCAAATAGCGCAATCGTTTACTTTTTGCTTTTTCTATCTTGAATAAAGATCAATATATCCAACACGTATTAATACCATTATTAAATGTACTTTTTAATGATCTAAATATAGAAAATCAGTCAATGACAATGCTAAACTTCGTTTTTAGTTAACAGGGTAAATATTCCCCTTATATTTAAGAGTCTATCGTGAGAACGCTTTATTTTACTGCGCTGACAACTGGCATTCTTTCTGCCATTTGGGCATTTGTGGCTAATCAATTTGGCTTATTAAGCTGGGCTGGCTTTTTGGGTTGCACCGCCTATTTTGCTTATCCTAAAGAAGGTATTAAAGGATTAGCTGTCACTATGGCTACCATTATGAGTGGCGTGATTTGGGCATTGGCGATTATTTACGGTAGCCAAGTCTTTAGTGATATTTCTATTTTTGGCTATGCTGTCACTGGTGTTATTGCCTTTGTGATGTGTATTCAAGCTAAAAGTGTACTACTTGCTTATATTCCCGGCACCTTTATTGGAGCATGCACTATATTTGCCGCTCAAGGGGATCTTTCTCAAACCATCCCTTCATTAATTGTCGGTGTTTTATTTGGTTATGCCATGAAAATGAGTGGGCTTTGGATTGCGAATAAATCACAAAAAAATGTAATTTAATTTTTTTATCATATAAATAAAAAGCGGTACGCATAATAAGTATTGCTTTTTATTTTTCTTCTATTTTCTTTTTCCATATATTACTAACAAACTTTGAAATTGTAGTTATTTATCTATTGAGTCAAAAAGGAGGTTCTCAACTTCAGTAAAAAGGAATATAGAAATGACATCCCCAAAATCGACAGATTACAACATTATCGTCATGTCTGACCCTCAACCTTGGCGACTAGATCTAGATAATAACGACCCCAATAATGACCAAGATCGTTGGGAGTCTACCGTTAGAAAAGTCAGAGATAGCATCAAATTATTACACCATGAAAAATCATTTGCTTTTGGCATTATCAATGGTGATTTAACCGAATTTGGTCGTCGTTACCAACGAGAAAGTTTTCGTTCTCTTTTTGCCCCATCCCCATTAGGATTTAACACCTATGTCGGCCTTGGTAACCATGACTATCAAAATAATGTTGGTGATTGCGCTGAGCCGGGTAATTCTGATTACAGTATGAATGCCTGTGCTCGTGGCATGGTATTTGATATGCACTACCGTATTGAAGAATATCAACATTATGCAACATCTGAAAACTTTAAAGCTGATAGTAGCGAATATTCCGGCAGTAAAGCTTATTCTTGGGACTATGGTGATATTCATTTTGTACAATTACAAAACTATCCTACCTATCATGTTGTACTTGATCACTGGGCCGCATCCACAATTACAGTCACCGATTCAATTGATTGGTTAGAAAAAGATTTAATTCAAGCACGAAATCGTAATAAAACCATCGTGTTAAACTTTCATGATGGTAACCAACACTTTCCTGAAAACTCTTCACAAGAGGAACTCTCATTCTTTAAATACATGCTTGAGCATTATGGTGTAAAAGCTGTATTTGTTGGTCATACCCATTATGTTGGGCAGGATAATCTCTATGGGAAAAGTGAGATCTTTGGTGATATTCCTGTTTATAACAGTGGCGCTTTATTTAAAGGTGATTACTTAGCTGTCGGCATCCGGGGCTCTCAATTTTCTATTGCGGTTTATAACGGATTATCAGGACAACCCAAGTTAATCGAGCATTGGAATTAGTGCAAACAAGGAATCTCAGTTATGAATTTAAACCCATTAAAAATCGCCATGAGTCCGTCATCATTACCCGCTACACAGCCATTACATTGTATCGATTATCAAGAATTACAAGATGGTATGTTAGACATGATTAATCGTAACAGTAATGTATTGCCTACAATTGTAGATAAATTTAATGAACAAGATCCACTCAATGCCCCCATTATTGTCGGGCAAACAGTTATTGGACATATTATTGGCTTAGTACCTATTGTTGGTGGTGTATTATCCAAAGTCACTGCAGCGCTCTTTAATATGATGAATAAAAATATGAAAGATAGATCACTCGCTGAGCAGATTATTGAACATGTCTCTCATATTATTGATGCAAAAATTACTGACAATAATGTCAAAATTATCAAGTTAACTACGGAAGGAATTTCTGATGTTTACCAACTATTTTCTGATACTCTCTCCCGTTATCTTGATCATAACGCGAATTATTCTGAGCAACAAAAAAAAGACTTACAAGAACAAGTACTAAACCGTTTCGATGATGTTATTACGACGGTTGTTTCTCAACAACCGCTGGTTTTAAATTTAGCACAATCAGCAGGACTCCCTTTTTACTGTCACTGTTGCGCACTTTTTGTTGCAGCACACTGCGATATTCTAACCAATAAAGATAGCCTAGGATTAAGTGATAATTACTTTAAAAGTAATCTAAGAACATTAAGAGAAAGTATAGATAAGTTTAATCGTGAAATTCATACTGCAATTTATCAGCAAACCTCTGGGATATTTAAAGATGATTACAATAAAAGTAATACTTTTTTATCTGGTATCTATACCTCCGGCCTCTCTTTTTATCAGGCTTGGGTAAAACGCAGTTTTGCCATTGAGTTAAATACTCCATTTTCTCGCTGGAATAGCTTAGAGTTATATGGAAACGACTATAGTCATGATCCCAAAATCAGTTATTACAACGCTTATTTTGATATAGGAAAAGACATATTATACCGAACATCAATGTTGCAAAGTATCGAAACGTATTCCCATATTGATGCCATTATTCGCATTAAACACAACTATTTCAGCGTTGAAAAAGTAGCTGATAGTTTTCAATATGAAGGCTGTTATGGTGTGACGGGTGATAATCAAGATGTCGTAAAAACAAAAACATTCTTCACACCTGATAGTAATAAAGCCTATTTATCGCCCTCTCAAATTTTACCTTCTGTTCGCTATATTTCTGATACACCTTGGGGCGCTTTACATTATATGGTGCTTGATGATGTAAATAATAATAGCTTTACTCTTGGACAAGGTAACAGAGAGAACAAATCCTATCTCAATATTCCAGGTTACTGTTTTAATGGTGTAAACCTTTATTTAAGCCGACATAATGGTAAACAATGCCATGATGATTCTGGTGCTTGGCTAACAGAGTCAGCACCAATATTTCGTTTTTATGATGGCTATGCATCTCTTTTATTAGAAATTGAAAACCATTTACCTGTACCGCAAAAAAGCTATGAGTTAGATTTAAATCATGGGTTTGATACAAAGTTAAGTAACGCCCAATCTGGTTATAGCGATATGCTGGTAGGTAAAAACTGTATTTTATTAAATCAAGATGCTTATTTCTGCTTACCTTCAGAAGAACCCATAGGTAAAGCCAACTCCGCCCAGAAGATAAAAATATTATTACAGTGTGCAGCTGAAAGCGAACAACAATTATCAGTATTTATAAGAACGGGTAACGCGATTAATGGTTCATTGATTGCCTCAAACGAGTTTTCTCTTATGCTTAACCAAGACAATATTATTTATAATATAAAACCGTTACTTAATCACCCTATCACAAATAATAAAGCCTATTTTCGTACCTATCAGCTTGAATTAGATTGTTCATTTACTCATGAGAATGAATCAAATCTTTATTTCTATTTACACTTTTCTAAACCGAATACGGTATTAGCAGATATTACTGTTATGTTCTAATAATTGTTCCTAAAAAACACCTAAGTACGATGTAAACTTAGGTGTTTTAGACAAACCTCAATTTAATTCGAAATCTAATGAAACAATCAAAGGGTTCAATAAGTTTTCGGGTTTAGGACCTATGGGTTTTACGCGTTTAACCGCAGCAATAGCCGCATTATCAAGAGAAGAAATACCAGAAGTACTTTCTATCTCAACCCTTGAAATCGCACCTTCAGATGTGAGTGAAAAAGTCACCACCACCTGACCTTCATGTTGCATACGACGTGCTTGTGATGGGTAACGTTTATGACGCTCTATTTCTCGACGCAGTGAGCTAAGGTAGTGATTATCAGATTCGCCTTGCCCTATCCCTTTCTCGCTTAATGCATGACTTCTTCCTGCTAACGAGCTTGCCGTATATTGCGTTAAACTTTCTGCCGATGCATCTGATGTCGTTTGCGCTATTTGGCTTTCTAAATCACGTTGTTCTGTCGGCTCTACTTTTTCTTGCACCACCTGTTTTTTTACGGGTGTAATTTGTTTTGGTTTTAGAGGTATGGGTTTTTCTTTTATTTTTTCAGGAGGCTTTTTTTGTACTTCAACAAATTCGCCTTGTTGAGCGCTCGGTAAAATAATAGCCGTATCCTGAGATCCAATTTCTTCAATAGGCTCGGGTACCACTGTAGATTGTTGAGGCGGTGAAAATACCACTTGGTAAACGGATAATGTATTTTCTTGTCGCTGATGAATATGGTGTGCACTTTCTGTCATAGAAAGTGAACGCAACACCCAACTTAATATAGCGATATAAACTAACGATATGCCAATCAGCCAATAATAAATATTAAACGGATGCCTGACAGAAAGTGCCAACATAAATAAAAGCTCCTTACTCTCTTTTAGTTAAAATTGTGCAGTCACACCTAATCGGAATGTTCTTCCCGGCGCAGGCATACCTGATCGCGTTAAAGGATCAATGTAGTATTCGTTTAATAAATTACTGCCTGTTATTTCAAAAGATAAATTAGGGCTATACTGATAGTTAATATAAGCATCAACGGTAAAGACTTTTGCCCAACGCATTGGGTTGTTATTTCTGCCATACATTTCTCGTGGTAATTTTTCTTTTAGCCATTTTTCATCTTTATTTTCCACTTCTGATGAATAAAGCCAACGACTTCCAACTTCTAATTTATTATCTAACCAACGAGTCCCTAAATGTAAATTAACCGAATATTTAGGTTGGATAGAAGTACGTAAAAAACCACCGGGATAACCCCCCGTCATACATTGTTTAACACCTAATAACCCTGAAGGATCGTAGTTACTAAAGGCATTTTTATCACATACTTTATTTTTATGGCTATAAACTAAAGCTGTATCCATAAAAATAAAGCCATTATCAAAGCGAGCTTGAACCTCTAACCCTCTAATATTTGCTTTTCAAATTGCCTAATTTGCCAATTCGCATCTCTATCAAACACATTTTCAATATTGGTACGAAAATAATTAATTTTAATATCGGCATGGCGCTCCACATTGAGCCAATCTGTCAAATCAAACACAACACCTAACTCAGTACTTTTTGCACGTTCGGGTTTTAATTTAAAACCGTAATAACGCGCTTTTGACCCAGAAAAACCACTGGTGTCTTCAAATAAACTAGGTAACCGTAGCTGCTCAGTATAACGTCCATAAAAACGCAATATATCGTTGGCATATATCGTCGCAGACACTAAGGGTGAAAATGCACCATGATGATAGCTGGGCTCTGGTGCAAATTTATCTTTATCATCAAGATAAATAGGTATCGGATTAGAAACGCCCATTTCATACTTATTAACTAATTCACCTGTAATTGGATCAGGTACTTTTTCATTAATATTAATATAACCGTTTAACAAAATATTATTGCTTTTTAATAACTCTCCATATTCATCAAAACCCCAATATAATAACTCTGTTTTCATTGGTCTCATAGTAGTAGAGTTGAAAACAACATTTCCATTCTCATCACGGAGATATGTTCTATTTTCAAAATGCATTTGTTTTGAGATTTTTATTTTACGATTAATTTCTTTTTTTATATTATCAGGTAGTTTTTCATACTCTGGATGAGTTAATTTATACGCTTGTACTATCCTTCTTTTTTCTCTAAGTTCAGGATCTCTTATTACTCTTTTATATTTTTCTGGTAACTGTTGTTCCGTAATTCCACATAGAGTGCCAACTAAATAACACTCTTCCTGTGTCAATGTTCTTTTATAACTTACTATATATCCTCTAATAGAGGGAGTTTTCTCATAACCTTTTACGTTATTCCTTCGCTTATTATTTAAAAAAGTATCTGTTAAATGATAATAATGGTATTTCCCACCCGCAGTAATGGCTAACCAAGAAAGTGGCTTCCAATCTGTGGAAAGGGCTAAATTAATTTCATGACGCTGCCCTGCTCGCCCGGCGGTAACAAAATCAAGCCCTGTAGGTACTTCCAATTCATCACTGTCTAATTTTTCAAACTGATAATTACTGGAAAATGAAATAGAAAATTGAGGTGATAATTTAAATATAGAAGATAAATCCACACCATAGCGGTTATTTTTTTGATAAAGAGAAGCTGTATCAATAAAATGGGTATCTACTTTTGCATCCCATTTAGATAAATACCGTTCTTCATAATCAATCTCCATTGATACTCTGGGTTCACCACCACGAGTATTCGTATGCCCTGAAGTTAAATTACCCCATAAACGTAACAGAAAATCCGCTTGCTTATCTTCTGGTTTCCACTGATAAGTTAATATTCCCGCCTGTTGATTAATCGTTGCTAGTGGCCATTGAGTCACGACATTTTTTTCGTAACGAGCCCACTCTAATCTCAGAGGCATAATATCGCCAAACAGTAAGTCTGTGTATCGATAGTTAATCGAAAAACGGTGTGTTGATTCGGGGAATAATGTTCCTTTTACTAAAAAGGAACGATTACGACTGGAGGTATTAGGGACTTCATTACCAGGACGATAAATATGGGCAATAAAAGGAACATAAGGCGTTAACCTTAATTTATAATCAATAGAATGGATTGCCTTCATATCATCCGTTTCGAGATAAGCTTTTGTATTTCTTTTTCCTGCTAAATAATTTCCTTTTTCTCGTAATGCATAAGCAAATAATAAATTAAATTTTTCTTCTTCAAAACCAACCCCAAGTCGAAATGAATGGTCATGAAAATTCCAATCTTTATTTTTTTGAGGTGTTATTTCTAAAGCAGGATCAACGACCCTTGAACCATGATGATAGAAATAAGGATAATTGCGATAATCTCCGAGCATATCTAAATAGACTTCTTTATATCGTGTGGAGTTATTACTAATATCTCCTTTAAAATTAATCCCAAAAGAATCACCTATAGGTACAATATCTCGAATATCTAAGGTTTTTATCGCAATACCGCCACCAATACCTGTTTTCATATCAGGTGTTAATGAGGGACCTTTTTCAATATAGATACTGCTAATCAGATTAGAATCAATATAGTTACGATTAGATGCACCACTATAACCTCGATAAACGGTAATTGCCTGCTCTGTCCCATCGACAGTCACAGGTATTCGGCCTTGTCCTTGAATACCTCGAATATTAGGATCAAGCGCCCCCCCATTACGCGCCTCACCACTATAAACACCAATGGCGCTTTTTAGTAAATCAGCGGGAGAAACACCTTGATAACGCTCTAATAGCTCTTTTCCTAAATAAACATTAGAAACATCTTTTTCATATACTTGTGAATAACCTTGTTTATCTTTTTCTTTATTATCAGAAATTTGAATATGACCAAGATCGGTTTTATCTTCTTTGGCTTGCAGATAAAAGCAAGGTGAAAATAGCGATAGAGAAACGAAGATTGAAACAATTTTTCGCTTTTTAAAAAGCATTACATGCATTGTTTTACCTATTCAATTAATAAAGGAAGTCACTTATTTAATTAAAATTGTTTTTCTAATTTAAATAACACTTCATGTTGCTGATATTGATATAACCAATCCACATTGCTTAATCTTCGGGTATAACGTAATTCAATTGTGGGATAAAACCCTAAAACAAAAGGCGATTTACTTTTAATATTGGTTGTAAAAATAAAACCATTGTCTTTTCTTCTCTTTTTTAATAAAGAATTATAGTTATTAAAACATTTAAATTGATACTGTAAAAAAAGAGAGATATGCCAATTAGCTGGCAATGGATAATAAACGCCAGTTTTTATACCATACAGATGATAATTTAATAAAGTGTTTTTTTTACGAGCTAACTGATAATTTAATTGATTAACTAAGTGTATTTTATTATTAAAATAATAGTTATGGTAAGCACTATAACTAAATCGCTTACTATTTAAATTATTTAACGATTTTTGATATTTCTTTATTTTATAATTAAAGATTAAATTAATAGTTTGCTTTTTATTAATAAAATAGGAAAGCTGTGTTTCATTTCCCCATGCTTGATATTCATATTGTTCCCGTGATGATTTTATTTCGTAATAAGGTGTTATTGACCACTGATATTGAGGTTTTTGATAGCGATAACCCAGTTGTGTATATAATGCAAAAAAATTGGCGTGACGGTGAGAGAGATAATCTATATATCGAGCATAAGTATAAGAAGAAAAAGCATGGTGAGAATAAATAATAACAGGTTGATAAAAAGAAAAATAATGGGTAATTCCTGTAGATGCAATAGGTTTTGCACCTCTTAGCGTCGTTTTCCCTTGAGTGGATTGAGAGACAATTTTTTCAGATAAGTAAGGTGCATGATTAATATTATCGTCATAAAAAAAGCCAAGTTGATAGAAACGTTGGCCTTGAAAATAAGAGGCTAACTTAACCTTATAAAACTCAATAGACTGGATAATATCTTTAGATAAATCAACAATATTGCTCAGTTGATTAAGTTGTTGCTGTGCTTTTTTATATTCTCGTAAATGAAAATAAAGTTGAATTAGCCCGGTTTGGGCTGGGATAAAATCGGCTTTTTGCTTAAGTTGTTGCCGATAATAAAATTCAGCGTTTAAAAAATCACCTCTGTTTTGTGCCAATAACGCCTTTGCATAATTAACAAGTAATACTTCATGTTGAGATTGTTGTTGATAATAAAGCAATAATCTTTCTGCTTTTTGCCACTGTTGTTGTTGCAAATAGTGATAAAGTTGCTGACCAATTTCAGCTGTATTCGTTGTTTCAAGATAATAAAATGGCTTGTCACGGCTCTCTTTTGCACTCCCATTAAATGAAAATAAAATAAGCAATAAAGCCAATAATCCTCTTATTAAAGGTCGATAATAATTCATGGTATATCCTTATAAAAACAAAAGAACAATTCCTTTAAATCGGCTTAATTTAGATAAAAAAAAACAGATAACCCTATACCAGATTATCTGTTGCTAACATTTAGCGTAATGACCACTAATACCACTTTTAAAGAATTAACCGATTGTTTTATCAAATAAAGCTATAATATTATTTTTGAAAAAATCAAGAAGCATTCATGCCTGCTGTCATTTATTCACTGTCACTGCTATTTTTCATACCACCAAAACCAATATCTTTTTTATGGTCTGAACTAAACACCACAATACCTGCTAATCCTTCAGCACTTTCACCAAAGAAAGCGCCTTCAACAACCCCTGATGTTGACCCTTCATTTGCATCTGCAGAAAACGTCACTTCATTATTTGCGGTATAAAGATTTCCTCCTGCTAAATCAACCGTACGTTGACTATTAGTCAGCGAACCTTCGATTTTCTTCTGTGAAAAATCAACATCAAACGTACCTGAAAGTAAGTTACTGCCGCTATATTGACTAATACCCGTTACCGTATAAGTAGCGCTATCTGTTGGTAATGTGGTTGTAACATCTTTACCGATATAATAGGTTTGGTGTGTCGCATCTGTCGTTGATGTTGTTTTTGCCCAGTCACCAAAATAGACATTAGCATCAGTAATTTTGGCAAAATGGAAAACACCCATATCACTATGTTGATGATTGGATTGGACTGTATAAATCCCATTACTATCCGCTCCACCACTCATCCTTGCTGATGTTAACGAAGCAAAACCAATTTTTTTCCCGCCTCCTACTGTGCTAATACCAACACCCGGTTCTCCTCCAGCTGATTGATGAGGACCTCGATTAACTGCATCACTTGCTCCCACTTCCATCGTTGTTAAAGGGCCACTTTGATTAGAGTGAATTTCAGCATGTACAGTATGAGAGCCCATTAATATAAATAATGCGCAGACTAATTTATTACGTTTATTCATAATAACTTCCTTATTATTCATTGAAGGGTGTGGCTACTTATTATAAATAGAAATAACAAGTAGCCACTTACAGAAATATTGATATTTTATCTATCGTTCCAGCTTCACTTACGAATATAAAGTTTGCTGTGTTGTTCGTAGGTAATATTAAATAAATCTCTTTTATTGTAAATAACACATTTTAATTAGAGAGATTTTAATTAACCCTATTTATGTTATGAAAATTAAATTAATTAAATGATTTACTTTGATTTTTTATTTAAACACATAAAAAACCAATAAATATTTCATGTTTATTTCTGTGAACAGTCTCGCAATTATTTATCTTTATTCATTTTAAGACTAATTAATATTTATTAGGTATTTTAGCTTTATTATAAATTATATATTATAAATATAATCATTACTCAAATTAAAAATCTTTTTCATTCACTATATTTTATTTATTTCCTCAGAAATTATTTTTATAAAGATATCACGATCTTTATTCTGAATATTATTATTCCAAATAACACCTATTTCCCATTGTGTATACAAGCCAGATAGTGGCAATAAAGTGACTTTTTGTTTGTCACAAATAAGTTCTGCATTTTTAGGCACCAATGCCATACCTAATCCTGCCGCAACTAATGCTAACTGCGTTTGAATATCTTGTGATTGTTGTAATACACGAGGTTTGATTTGATGATATTTCAGAAAATCATGGATTTGTTGATACAGTTTTTTTCCTTTTTCAGGAGACAACTGAATAAGCCCAAGCGTATTAAAGTAGTAGAGTGGATCATCATCAGCCTCTAGCACCATAATAGTTTGCGTGGGGATTGCTAACATTAATCGCTCTTGCACTAATGAAATACTTTTTAGTGGCTCTGTAACTGGTAAACGTGAAAATGCCAGATCAAGCTCACCCAAAAGTAATTTGTCTTCCATTGTGTTAGAAGGCATATCATCAATGTGAACAGTAATATCAGGGTGAACACGATTAAATTTTGCCAATAATGGTGTAATAAAATTTAATGAGGACAGACCAAATCCTGCATACAGCTCTACTTTTTGAGGTGCACTTAATTGGCGAGCTTGTTTTTCTAGAATACGGGCTTCTCTTAAGACTGACTGAGATTGACTCAGTAAATACTGTCCTTCAGGGGTTAATTTTGCGCCGTGACGCCCACGCTGAAAAAGAGTGACACCCAACTGAGATTCTAATGTTTTTATCTGTTTAGTGAGTGCGGGTTGGCTAATAAAAAGCCTTGATGAAGCTTCACCAAAATGTTCTGTTTCAGCTAAAACAACAAATGCATTCAATAAACGGGTATCCATGATTAATTATTGATCCTATCTTATTTTTCCTTTTATTATTCTAACATAGAATAAATAAATAAAATTAATAACCAACAGCAATACATTAATAAGTAAAACAAATAAATTAAATTGAGATTATTCTTTAACCAAAACAAAAACAGCCAACAAAATGAAAGCTGTTTTTTTATTGAATTACTCTTTACCAAATCGAACTGAAATAGGATCTTGTTCATTTCCTAATCTTGTCGTTAATATCGAATAAAGTTCAGGTCTTCGCCCTGTTAGCCAGCGTCTTCCTGTTGAGTTTTCTAATAATGTAAGATCAAGATCTGCAATCACCATATCATCATCAATTGCTTTGCTCTCTTTTATTACTCGTCCATAAGGGTCAATGATCATCGCATTACCTGTGCGAATTTCTTCCTCATCACGGCCTACACCATTACTAAATAACACAAACATGCCGTTATCATGGGCTCTTGCTGGTAACCAACGCATTAACCAACCTCTTCCATGCTCTCCTTGAAATGCTTCTTGTAATGATGTGGGGTCTTGATGTCGATTTTCCCAAAGTGTCATAGGGATCGGCTTCATACTATGTGGACTACGTGAATTTGTTCCACCTGTTTGATGAGGCGCGAGTAAAATATCAGCACCTAATAATGCATTAGCCCTTGCATTTTCAACCAAGTTATTATCCCAGCAAATTAACACTCCCATTTTAACGCCCCAAGGGGTTTCAAAGACAGTGTATTGCTCACCACTTTTGATGATTGGATGTTCGAAAGCATGTAATTTCCGATGCTTATGTAAAGAGCCATCAGGCATACAAACAACCCATGTATTATAGAGTGTATTGTCTTCTGCTTGCTCAATAAGCCCGACACCTATCGCCATTTGATGCGCTATCGCTTTTTGTTTGATTAACGCTAAAGACTCACTATCAGAAACACGCTCGCTTAATGCATAGACTGCATGTTCTGGCAATTGAGGAACATGCCAATATCCAGTAATACACATTTCAGGAAGCACTAATACATTCACCTGCTGACTGGCTGCACTATCTATGAATTGATGGATTTTCGCTAAATTATAAGCTTTGTCGTTTGCTTTATGCTGAAACTGCACTGTAGCAACGCGTAATGTTTTAGATGTATTCATACGTTTCACCTATTAAGCCTGATATCTCTATCAATATAAAAACGTATTTATTGCTTAAAAGATAATCACTTATTCTCTATTTTTGATAACCTTTTGGAATGAAATTAGATAACAGCAAGAAATAACAGGGTTATACACCTCTGTTTCACGGAACAATTACCTTATTTTTTGGCATCATAATGGCAATAAAGGAGTATTTATGTCAGCCAAGTCCCTATTTATAATTCTTTCATTGTTAGGATTATCTGTTTCCTGTTTGGCAGGAGATGGCTTAGTGGATAGAACATGGCCAGTTTCTGGATTAGATACACAAAACTATCGGCAAGCATTAAGACAGCCAACGGCAAGTTCTCGATATACACTTTTTAATATCACACCAGATATGCCCGTTCCGGGTGGTGCAAGCCATTCAACTCCTCCTCAAGGCATTCGTTATATTGCAATGAAATACGGCCCTTATGGTCAACCAGAACACTACAAAACCTACCAAATTATGTTTTCTCACTATTCAAATAGTAGTACGAAAAAAATTCGCTATTTAGGTGAACTATATACCGTTGTTGGCGATATCTATTTGATAGATCCTTTTGCAACAACCAATGAATGGCAACGTGGCCGTAGCCAAATCGTTGAAGAGTATTATGAGATATTAGATGCTCACGGAAATAGAACCGGCAAAGGATTACGCTTTAATAATTGGGATAAACCAATTCATATAACTAAATGGTCATCAAATTAATATACTCTTAATTAATATTCATTTTTGTTAACTCTCTCTTAATGTCGTCATTTTTTCTTTTATTAAAATAAGTACTTTGAATATTAACCTACGTTAATACTTTCTAAGTTTACATAAATAAACAATATAAGAATATCAATAACTGACATTATTCTCTTAATTTCTATTTAATTTAATTATTTCTTTATATAGAAGTTTAATTCAAAGAAAAGTTAGTTTTTATTTCACTTATCTATTTAAAATAATCATTAGCTTATGAAAATCATAGAATATTATTTCAAACAGTTTCGCACTATCGCATTACCTGATCGTGTGTACTTAAAGAATAAGTTTATACGTAACTTAGGTTATCAGCCTAACTTTAAAATACCGACATCACTTAATGAAAAAATTAATGCTCGTATGCTATTCGATAGAAATCCAATTTATACGCGCTTAGCTGATAAAATCAAAGTCAGAGATTATGTGATAGAAAAGATTGGCCCACACTATCTTGTTCCAATTATTAACACCTATTCTCATCCTGATGAAATCGATATTACTCAACTTCCTTCACGTTTTGTACTCAAATGTAATCATGACAGTGGTAGTACAATCATCTGCCTTGATAAAGCCACTTTTGATTTTGAAAAAGCAAAGAAAAAGCTTCAGTTTCATTTAAAACGTAATCTCTATCCTGTCACGCGCGAATGGCATTATAAAAATATCAAGGCACAAATTCTCTGCGAAGAATATATTGATTTATTTGATACAAAAAAACCAATGATACCAACAACTTGTCGTCTTCACTGTTTTAATGGCCAACCTCATTATGCTGAAATTGATATTTCTGACACCAAAGGGAATGAGTACATTAATGTGTATGATACAAATTGGCAGTTACAACCTATAACATTAGAAGATCCCAACACTCCAGAATATGTTGAAAAACCAGCTCAATTTGAAAATATGTTGCAATTAGCCACTAAAATGGCAAGTGACTTTAATTATTGCCGAGTTGATTTTTTAATGTCTGAAAATAGGCTGATCTTCAGCGAAATGACCTTTACTCCAAATGCAGGACGTATCCCCATCAAACCTAAAGAGTGGGATTATAAATTAGGTGCATTGTGGCCATAATCGGCTGGCTACGTTTATTAATAAGTTAATTAACTATGAAGAATATCGTAATTACACATTTTCAGTCTCGTACTGATTTACTCGAAAAAGCAGAAAAAATGATAGCTGCTCATTGGCCAGCTTTTATGATGGGAACATCGATTAATGAAAGCTATTGGGATCGCTTATATGCACCTCCTTTTTCTTATTATCAATTTCTCGCAGTATTAAAAGAAAACGATCAAGAAGAAGTCGTTGGTGTAATAAACGCTGTCGCTTTACCTTGGGAACATAATAGTTTTGATGCTCTTCCTGATAATGGCTGGGATTGTGTATTTGAATTAGGTATGCAAGCTGATGAAAAACAGCTCCCATGCCAACTTATTTCAGCATTATCCGTAACCGTTGATAGCCGTTATCGTGGCCAAGGTATTCCTCAGCATTTAATTAATGCCTTAAAAGCCTACGCAAAAAAACAAGGCTATCTAGGTGTTGTGGTTCCCGTTCGACCCACATTAAAACACCGCTATCCACTGCACTCTTTTGAAGAATATTGCCAGTGGCAGAATAATAATAATGAACCTTTTGATCCTTGGATACGTACACATTGGCGATTAGGTGCAACGATTATCAAAATAGCCCCACAGTCTATGAAAATCGAAGCCACGAAAGAAA
This sequence comes from Proteus sp. G2618, assembly GCF_009915995.1. Taxonomy (NCBI): domain Bacteria; kingdom Pseudomonadati; phylum Pseudomonadota; class Gammaproteobacteria; order Enterobacterales; family Morganellaceae; genus Proteus; species Proteus sp. G2618. The sequence goes on from NZ_JAABNI010000006.1 coordinate 150,096, forward strand.
CATGGGAGCAATGGACTTCGCTACAATTTCCAATGAGTGGTGATTATGCCATTCCTATGGGGCTTGCACCGGTTAGTATTGATACTCAACGCCAATCTGGTACTTATCTTGAACCCAATCTTTGGATGTTCCACGATATTAATTAGTCAGTCAGTCGTTGTGGATGAGTAAACACCGTTGCTCTTCCGCGACGGCAAAAACCCACCAGTGTAACATTATATTTATTAGCCACTTCAACAGCTAAAGAGGTTGCCGCAGAAACAGCGAATAAAATTTCTGCACCACACATAGCGGCTTTTTGCACCATTTCATAACTGGCACGACTAGAGACTAATACCGCACCTTCTTTCCATTTTTCTTGTGCTTTCATACCTAACAGCTTATCAAGTGCGACATGACGACCCACATCTTCACATCCCCCTTGCATTTCACCTTCTGGTGATAACCAAACAGCCGCATGAGTACAGCCGGTTAATTCACCGATTTCTTGAACAGTTGTCATCTGCTCTAAAGCTTTATCAAGGTTTGAAAGTGAAAACGTTTGTGTAAAAGGTAACGGCGTAATCGGTCGAAAAATCTCTTCCAGTTGTTCAGTTCCACAAATACCACAGCCAGTACGGCCAGTCATATTGCGGCGACGCTCTTTTAATCCCATAAAACGTCGGCTTGATAATTCAACTTGAACTTCAATGCCTCCGTTACAACTTTCCACAATTTCGATACTGCGAATTTCATTAGAAGACTCTATAATGCCTTCGGATAAAGAAAATCCGACAGCAAACAACTCTAAATTTTTAGGGCTAGCCATCATAACAACGTGAGAAATTCCGTTGTACACTAATGCAACAGGAACTTCGAGTGCAATATAATCGTCTTCTTGTCTGTTAAGCGATCCTTTGTGTTGCACAATTGTTTGATCTACGCCAACGATTACACGTTTAGTTAACAATTTTGTCGATTTTGTTTCATCCATAAGATGAATTCCTAAATTTATTAATACATAATAACAATACGGGTAAAACGATTTTACACTACCTATCAGGCAATGAACCTGATCCTATTAAGGATAATAGGAATAAAAAAACAATCAGCTCCATTTTCGTGAAGAAAATCAGAGTCAGTAAAAGCAATGTATGATGAGGAGAGACCCCATGCAGGTCAGCAGAAGGCAATTCTTTAAGATCTGTGCTGGCGGTATGGCAGGTACTACAGCGGCGGCGCTTGGTTTTGCACCAGCAGTTGCGCTAGCAGGTTCACGTCAGTATAAATTACTGAGAGCCCGCGAAACCCGCAATACCTGTACGTACTGTTCTGTCGGTTGTGGACTATTAATGTATAGTCTGGGCGATGGCGCGAAAAACGCAAAAGAAACGATATTCCATATTGAAGGTGACTCAGACCATCCAGTAAACCGTGGTGCATTATGCCCTAAAGGTGCTGGTCTTGTGGATTTCATCCATAGTGAAGGTCGTTTAAAACACCCTGAATACCGTGCACCCGGCTCGGATAAATGGGTAAAACTCTCATGGGAAGAAACATTCGATCGTATTGCGCGCTTAATCAAAAAAGACCGCGATGCCAACTTCCAAAAATTCAATAAAGAAGGTGTAGAAGTCAACCGTTGGTTAACAACCGGTATGCTTTGCGCCTCAGCAGCAAGCAATGAAACTGGGTTTTTAACTCAGAAATTCTCAAGAGCTCTTGGGATGCTAGCTGTCGATAACCAAGCGCGTGTCTGACACGGACCAACGGTAGCAAGTCTTGCTCCAACATTTGGTCGCGGTGCGATGACCAACCACTGGGTTGATATGAAAAATGCCAACCTTATCGTCGTTATGGGCGGTAATGCGGCAGAAGCACACCCTGTGGGATTCCGCTGGGCGATGGAAGCTAAAATCCATAATAACGCCAAGCTCATTGTTATTGATCCTCGCTTCACCCGTACTGCGGCTGTTGCGGATTTCTATACGCCTATCCGTTCTGGTACTGATATTACGTTCTTATCGGGCGTTATCTTATATCTGCTCGAAAATAAGAAATATCAAAAAGAATACGTTGAGGCTTATACCAATGCTAGCTTGATTGTCCGTGAAGACTATCATTTTGATGATGGTTTATTCAGCGGATATGATGCAGAAAAACGTAAATACGATAAAACCACTTGGAACTACGAGATGGATGAAAATGGTTTCGCAAAACGCGATACCACATTACAACATCCTCGTTGTGTCTGGAATCTGTTAAAACAACACGTTAGCCGTTATACGCCTGATGTAGTTACTCAGATTTGTGGTACACCAAAAGACGATTTCTTAAAAGTCTGTGAATATATTGCTGAAACAGCGGCGAAAGATAAAACAGCTTCTTTCCTGTACGCATTAGGCTGGACTCAACATACCGTTGGTGCCCAAAACATTCGTACCATGGCAATGATCCAATTACTGTTAGGTAATATGGGTATGGCTGGTGGCGGTGTTAACGCACTACGTGGTCACTCCAATATTCAAGGCTTAACTGACCTCGGTCTATTATCTCAAAGCTTACCAGGCTATATGACTCTGCCTTCTGAAAAGCAGACTTCATTAGAAACCTACTTAGCTGCGAATACGCCAAAAGCGACAGTACCGGGACAAGTTAACTACTGGGGCAATTATCCTAAATTCTTCGTCAGTATGATGAAGACATTCTATGGCGATAATGCTCAACGTGATAATGATTGGGGCTTCTCACTGTTACCTAAGTGGGACAAACCTTACGACGTTCTACAATATTTCGACATGATGGATAAAGGTGAAGTCAACGGCTATATCTGCCAAGGCTTTAACCCAGTTGCATCGTTCCCGAATAAGAACAAAGTTGTTCGTTCATTATCAAAACTGAAATTCCTTATCACAATGGACCCGCTAAACACTGAAACTTCGTGTTTCTGGCAGAACCACGGTGAAGAGAACGACGTTAAAACAGCAGATATCCAGACAGAAGTCTTCCGTCTACCAACAACCTGTTTCGCAGAGGAAGACGGTTCTATCGTTAACTCTGGTCGCTGGTTACAGTGGCACTGGAAAGGTGGTGATGCCCCAGGTATTGCTATCCCTGATGCTGAGATTTTATCAGGTATTTTCCATCGTTTACGCCAACTCTATAAAGAAGAAGGCGGCGCGATGCCAGAGCAAGTGTTGAATATGACTTGGGATTACTTTGATCCTGATAATCCAACATCGGCAGAAGTGGCTCAAGAAAGTAATGGTAGAGCATTAGTAGATTTAAAAGATGCTGATGGCAATATCATTCTGAAAAAAGGTCAACTGCTTAGCTCGTTCGCTCAGTTACGTGATGATGGTACAACAGCAAGTGGCTGTTGGATCTTCGCTGGTAGCTGGACAGAGAAAGGTAACCAAATGGCCAACCGTGATAACTCAGATCCATCAGGATTGGGTAATACATTAGGTTGGGCATGGGCATGGCCTCTTAACCGTCGCATTATTTATAACCGCGCATCGGCAGATCCACAAGGTCAACCATGGGATCCTAAACGTAAATTAATCGAATGGGATGGCAGCAAATGGACAGGTATTGATGTACCTGACTATAGCAACGCTGCACCGGGTTCTGATGTTGGTCCATTTATTATGCAGCCGGAAGGTATGGGACGTCTGTTTGCTATCGATAAGATGGCAGAAGGCCCATTCCCTGAACACTATGAGCCAATTGAAACACCATTGGGTACTAACCCACTGCATCCAAATGTGGTTTCAAACCCAGCAGCGCGTATCTTTAAAGATGACTGGAAAGATATGGGTAAAGCAGAAGATTTCCCATATGTCGGTACGACTTATCGTCTGACAGAACATTTCCACTTCTGGACTAAACACGCGCGCTTAAATGCGATTATTCAGCCTCAACAATTTATTGAAATTGGTGAGCGTTTAGCCGCAGAAAAAGGCATTGTTCAAGGCGATACCGTTAAAGTCAGCTCAAAACGTGGTTATATCAAAGCGAAAGCGGTAGTCACTAAACGTATTAGAACCCTTGATGTTGATGGACGCAAAGTGGATACCATTGGTATTCCTATTCACTGGGGCTTTGAAGGTGTTGCAGTGAAAGGCTTTATTGCGAATACATTAACGCCATTCGTTGGTGATGCGAATACACAAACGCCTGAGTTTAAAGCGTTCCTTGTTAATGTGGAAAAGGTGTAAGGAGATAAATTATGTCACTGCAATCCCAAGACATTATTCGTCGCTCTGCTACCAATTCCCTTACTCCCGCGCCTCAGGTGCGGGATTACAAGGAAGAAGTGGCAAAACTTATCGACGTAACAACCTGTATCGGCTGTAAAGCCTGTCAGGTTGCTTGTTCTGAATGGAACGATATTCGCGATAAAATTGGTACTAACGTCGGTGTTTACGATAACCCAACTGACCTAACCGCGAAATCATGGACAGTGATGCGTTTCTCTGAAGTTGAAGAGAACGGCAAACTGGAGTGGTTAATTCGTAAAGATGGTTGTATGCACTGTGCTGATCCAGGCTGTTTAAAAGCCTGTCCAGCAGAAGGTGCAATCATTCAATACGCTAATGGTATTGTTGATTTCCAATCAGAACATTGTATTGGTTGTGGTTATTGTATTGCAGGTTGTCCTTTCGATGTGCCTCGCATTAATGAAGAAGATAACCGTGCTTACAAATGTACGTTATGTGTTGACCGTGTCGAAGTCGGTCAAGAGCCTGCATGTGTGAAAACTTGCCCAACCGGCGCGATTCATTTTGGTTCGAAAGAAGCCATGATCAATCTTGCTAATGAGCGTGTTTCTGAACTGCAAACTCGTGGTTACGACAACGCTGGTCTTTACGATCCACAAGGTGTGGGTGGTACACACGTGATGTATGTTCTCCATCATGCTGACAAACCAAATCTGTACCACGGTTTACCAGAAAACCCAGAAATTAGCTCTACCGTTAAATTCTGGAAAGGTATTTGGAAACCATTGGCTGCCGTTGGTTTTGCCGCAACCTTCGCGGGTGCAATTTTCCACTATTTAGGTGTCGGTCCAAACCGTACAACTGAAGAAGATGAAGAAGAAGCGCTCAAAGAGATGGAAGCATCTTCTAAAACACAGACCTCTGTGAATAAGGAGGAGCAGAAATGATGAAGAAGAAAGGCGATAAAATTCTTCGCCACACCGCTTCTGAGCGTATTAACCATTGGTTAGTAGTGATTGTATTTCTGTTTACTGCTATCAGCGGATTGGGTTTCTTCTTCCCATCTCTGAACTGGTTCATGAATATTTTAGGTACACCAGAACTGTCGCGTTTGTTACACCCATTCGTGGGTAGCGTGATGGCGTTCCTCTTTCTCTTTATGTTCTTCAGATATCTGAAGCACAACTTTATTGATAAAGATGACTTAGTCTGGGCTAAAAACATTCATAAAGTACTGCAAAATGAAGAAGCTGGCGATATTGGCCACTACAACTTAGGTCAGAAAGGCATTTACTGGACATTAAGTATCAGCCTGATCTTACTAACAGTCAGTGGTGTTATTATTTGGCGTCCTTATTTCGCAGAGTATTTCTCGATCCCAGTGATCCGAATTGCCTTATTAGTTCACTCATTATCAGCAATCTTACTGATAATCACCGTATTTGTTCACGCTTATGCGGCATTCTGGGTGAAAGGTTCAATTCGTAGCATGATTGAAGGCTGGGTAACTCGTGGTTGGGCTAAAAAGCACCACCCTCGTTGGTATCGTGAAATTCTCGAAGAAGAGAAAAAAGAAGCCGAAAAACAGTCAGAGAAATAATGCCCTAAAGCGTATTTCTGAACAAACGGAGGCTTGTAAGCCTCCGTTTTTTATTCAATTTACGTCTGATTTTAAGGCGTAAAAAACAATAAAATCACGCTATTATTACCCACTGTCATGGCTTCGTATCTGTATTTGATTTATTCTGAAGCCAAACCCTGTGGGTATTCACTATAAAATTTATGATAATAGGAAGATAGAACGTTATGAGTATTCGCATCGTTCCTAAAGAGCAATTAGGTAAAGAGCAATCAGAAAAAGGGATCAGTTTTATTCCACCCGTATTATTCCCTAATCTGAAAAACCTTTATCAACGTCGTGCTGAACGTTTTCAAACACTAGCAAAAGATAATCCTTTCGCAGACTACCTTGAATTTGCAGCAGAAATTGTCAAGGCTCAAGAAAAAGCACTTCATGACAATCCGCTTGTCATTGATCTTGCCCCACTCCTTGCACAACAAGTTGGCGTAGCGCCTTTAGATAGAAAAACATTTAAACGCAGTAAACATTGGCATGCTTTATTAGCCTCGATTATTGCTGAATTACGTCCAGTTGTGCCTGAAAGTGCCACTATCACTTTAGAAAACCTCTCTAAAGCTTCTGAAACTGAATTAGAAGAGATGGCAACAGCATTACTCAATGATGAATATTCAAAAGTCTCAGCAGATAAATCTGTCTTTATTTGGGCAGCACTGTCTCTTTACTGGGCACAATTAGCAGCAAATATTCCAGGCAAAGCTAAAACAGAATACGGTGAAAATCGTCAATTCTGCCCAGTTTGTAACAGTATGCCAGTGGCAAGCATGGTACAAATCGGCACAACACAAGGTTTACGCTATTTACACTGTAATTTATGTGAAACACAGTGGCATGTCGTACGCATTAAGTGCACTAACTGTGAATTAACCGGCAAATTAAATTACTGGTCTTTAGATAGTGAAAATGCCCCTGTGAAAGCAGAAAGCTGTGGTGATTGTGGAAGCTATCTGAAAATTTTATATCAAGAAAAAGATGCCAATGTGGATGCTGTCGCTGATGATTTAGCGTCTATTGTTCTTGATGCAAAAATGGAAGAAGAAGGCTTTGCTCGTAGTAGCATTAATCCATTCCTGTTCCCAAATGAATAATAATTAGGTATTAGCATGACAAATGATACGCGCTCACTTTATAGCCAACTGCCATCTATTGATAAGTTACTGCACCAAGCAGACATTCAAGCCCTTGTAACTTCTTATGGTCAGACATTTATTGCAGAGCATTTACGAAAGTTACAAGAAGAAGCGCGTATCATTATTCGCCAAGAAAACGAGTTACCACAATGGCACAACCATTGGGCTGATGAATTAAAAAATCGCATTACATTACAACGAAAATCTTCGATTAAACCTGTTTTCAATTTAACAGGTACCGTTTTACACACCAATCTAGGGCGTGCATTAATGGCAGAATCCGCCATCGAAGCCGTTAGCCAAGTTATGCGTTCACCAGCAACCTTAGAGTATTCTCTTGATGGTGCTTCAAGAGGACACCGTGATCGCGCTATCGCTGACTTGTTATGTGAATTAACAGGAGCAGAAGATGCCTGTATCGTAAATAACAACGCAGCGGCTGTTTTACTGATGCTTGCAACAGTGGCTCCAAATAAAGAGGTTGTTGTTTCTCGAGGTGAATTAGTTGAGATAGGTGGTGCTTTTCGTATCCCTGATGTAATGACACAAGCAGGATGTACACTCAAAGAAGTCGGTACAACAAACCGAACCCATCTTAAAGATTATCGTAACGCCATTAATGAAAATACAGGTTTGCTAATGAAAGTTCATACTAGCAACTATTGTATTCAAGGCTTTACAGCTGAAGTACATGGTGATGAACTTGCTGCGCTTGGTAAAGAGATGAACTTACCAACCGCTATCGATTTAGGCAGTGGCTCAATGACTAATTTAGCTGCCTTAGGTTTACCTTCAGAGCCAATGCCACAAGATTATCTGCAACAAGGCATCGACCTTGTCACCTTCTCTGGTGATAAACTATTAGGTGGTCCACAAGCAGGAATAATCCTTGGTAAAAAAGTGTGGATTGAGGCTATTCAGCGCCATCCTTTAAAGCGTGCATTACGTGTTGATAAAATGACATTAGCTGCTTTAGGCGCCACATTATGCCTTTATCAGCAACCTGAAAAAATGGCTGTTGAGATCCCGACATTACGTTTGTTAACTCGGACACAAACAGAAATTAATGATATGGCGCAACGGTTATTGCCTCATTTTCAGGCATATTATGGGGATAACTACCATATCACGATATCCTCATGTGCTTCTCAAATAGGCAGTGGTTCGTTACCTATTGAAAGTTTACCGAGCGTAGCACTTACCTTTGAAGCCAAAGATGGAAAAGGTAGCCAGTTAGATGCGCTAGCTGCGCATTGGCGTAATTTAGAAAAGCCGATTATTGGTCGAATTACTGATGGTCGCCTGTGGCTTGATCTGCGCTGTCTTGAGGATGAAAATGCATTAATACAGGCACTTTTACTATGATTTTTGCGACAGCTGGTCACGTAGACCACGGAAAAACCACTCTTATACAGGCCATTACTGGAGTAGACACTACCCATTTACCTGAAGAGAAAAAACGAGGCATGACCATTGATTTAGGTTATGCCTATTGGCGTCAAGATGATGGAACCTCAATTGGTTTTGTGGATGTTCCCGGCCATGAAAAATTCCTTTCAAATATGCTCGCGGGTGTCGGTGGGATCTCTCATGCACTATTAATTGTGGCTTGTGACGATGGCGTTATGGCACAAACCATCGAACATATTTCTATTTTACGTCTTGCTGGCTGTCCTCAAGTTACCATTATTCTCACCAAAGCAGATCGCGTTACACCTGAGCGAATTGAAGAAGTTCGTTCACAAACAATTGATGTATTAGCCAATTTAGGCTGGCAACAACCTGATATTTTTGTCACCTCAGCCCCTTCTGGTGAAGGTATTCCAGCGCTTCGTGACTACCTTGTTGAGTTGCATCAGCAAGAGCAACAACACCCTCAATGGCATAAGCGTTTTCGTTTAGCAATAGACCGTGTTTTTAGCATTAAAGGGGCAGGATTAGTTGTCACAGGTACCGCACTTGCGGGACAAATCTCTGTTGGTGATACCTTTTGGCTAACTGGTGCAGATAAACCCGTAAGAATAAGAGCTTTACATGCACAAAATCAGCCCGTAGAGAGTGCGGGTGCAGGTCATCGTATTGCAATTAATATCACAGGAGATGTCAGTAAAGAAAACGTCTCTCGTGGTGACTGGTTGCTTTCTCAAGTACCTAACTATCAATCTCATAAAATATTAGTCAGTTTAATTGGAGATGAACCTTTAAAGCATTGGCAGCCTGTACATATTCACCATGGTACACGCCATATTACAGGTCGTGTTGCTCTTTTAAATGATGCTAATGAAACATCACAGTTAGCTGAGCTTATTCTTGATGACCCCCTTTGGCTGGTGGATAACGACAGACTTATCTTGCGCGATATCAGTGCTCAACGCACTTTAGCTGCTGCGAAAGTCTTACATTTGCACTCACCACGTAGAGGTAAACGACAAGCTGAGTTCTTAACTTGGTTACACCAACTTGATAGTGCAAACAGCGTTAGTGCCAATTTAGCGTTATGTTTACCAAAAGGTGAACTTTCTCTAAATCAGTTTGCTTGGGCTCAGCAATTAACTGAAAGTGCGCTAACTCAATTATTAGAAACCTTTGATTTAGTCAATGTTGCAGGTGTTATTCTTTCTAAAGAAAATGCTGATAATGCAAAACAGAAATTACTCGATACCCTTGCGGAATATCATCAACAACATAATGATCAAATGGGTGTGGGTCGTTCTCGTTTAAAACGGATGTCACTACCGACTTATCATGATGAATTGGTCTATCACTTAATAGATCAATTACGTAAAGAAGGTGCTATTAGTCAAAGTCGTGGTTGGCTTCATCTCCCAACTCATGGTCTTGCTTTTTCCCCAGAACAAGATGCGTTATGGCAAAATGCCAAAGTCTACTTTGAGCAATCTGAACCTTGGTGGGTACGTGATCTAGCCAATGAAATGAAAAATGATGAGAAGGTGATCCGCTCATTATTACGTAAAGCAGCGCAATTAGGTTTAATTATTCCGATTATTGCCGATCGCTACTATACACACCAAACAATAGAAAAATTTGCATCTATCATTGTGAAATATAATGAAAGCAATGGCAGTGTTACCGCAGCGGATTTCCGTGATGAATTATCCGTTGGGCGTAAATTAGCAGTGCAAATTTTAGAGTATTTTGATCGCACGGGTTTTACTCGTCGCAAAAAAGATCTTCATATTTTACGAGACAAAGGGTTATTCTAAATACAGATGTTAATTTAGGCTAAATAAAGTTATTTAGCCTATTTAATGTTATCTCCTACAATACTTGTAAAATACCCCTTTATTCTTTATCGCTATACTCGGAAGAGATATGAAAAAAATATTAGGAAGTGCTTATCTTGCACTTATTCTTATAGCATCACTCTTTATTATTTTTGAGAAAGTAACGTTTATTTATACTGCACTTCTTTCTGTAGGTGCTTATTTTATTCTTTTTTCTCTTTGCTTTATTTTATCTGCTCGTGTCTTATTTTCGGCTATTACCACCGGTACACTCTTCCTGATAACTAAGTTTATTAATCAGCTCAAAGTCCATTATTACAAAGAAACATTAATGTTCTCTGACTTTGATCTGGCTTTTGATAGCTCGAATTTAGGGACATTAGGCCATTATTGGGAAGCCGGTGTTGCATTGATTGCGATGCTAATATGGCTTCTTATCAATATGTCCATCGCTTGGCGTTTTTCCCAAAAATCACGCCCAGCCTTACGTATAAGTAGCCTACTCTTAATAGTCATTGGGTTTACCACTATCCATTTCACCGTAGAAAAATGGCAGGCTGAATGGGAAGGCACACTTCCGGGTGGACGAGGTACTGTCACTAATTTAATTATGTCTGGCTACCAAACGGCTTATCACCCTCCTTATTTCAAGGAAGATGCAGATTACTTTCTTGAACAAGCGAACAAAACCGTGTTACCAGAAACACAGACAGGCATAAAACCTGACATTATTGTTTTATTACAGGAATCGACAGTTAACCCTCATATTTATCAATTTAATACAGATGTTGCACTGCCTGATTTATTTATGTTCCAAAAAGATGAAGGTGTGAGTGCACAAAGCCCTTTACGTGTACAAACCTTTGGTGGTGGTACTTGGCTTTCTGAATTTTCTGTATTAACAGGGCTAAATACGGATGATTTTGGTGCGCGTAAAAACTCTGTATTCTATTTTGTTGTCGATAATCTTAATGAAAGTTTATTCCGCCAACTAAAAGCTGAAGGCTATTACACCGTTTTACTCACCCCGTTTAATCGTAGTGCCTACCATGCAGGTTACGCTTATGAAAAAATGGGAATTGATGAAATCATTCAACCTCAAGAGCTTGGCTACCCGGGAACATTAGAGGAAAACCTCTGGAAGATATCGACAGTAGATATGCTGGGTTACGTTGAAGAAGTACTGAAGAAACGCACAGATAAACCCTTATTCATATTCTCATTAACCATGTACGAACATGGCCCTTATGACGAATCACACAGAGATATGTACCAAATTGCAGGTCATACAGAAAGTAGTAATGCACCGGGTAAATTTAGCCACTATATGGAAAAAATAATTACCAGTGATCCGGCAATTAAAGATTTCTCTAATTTTGTCGCCCAAAGAGAAAAACCGACAATGTTTCTCTATTTTGGTGATCATCAACCAAATATTGAGCTAAATAATTACCAGTCACCATTTACTAACCCCGCACATATCACTCAATTCACATTGAGAGATAACCTAACGCAAGGTGCATCACTTTCAACGGGTGAGTTAACGGATATTAGCTTTTTAGGTGGCATGATACTGGAGCGTGCTCGTTTGCCATTATCTCCTTTCTACAAAGCAAACATTCAAATGCGCCATTTATGTGAAGGTAAATTAAACGATTGTGAAGACGAGAAATTAGTTAATAGTTATAAAAATTATATCTATGACAAACTGAAAGTTGCAGGTAGTACAGATAATTAATTTTTATTACCTGAATAAAAGATGATCGGGATAATAAATTCAAAAAAATAATTAATATCAAAAAGAAAGAGGCTAAATATTTAGCCTCTTTTTTATTTCAATAAATAAACTTGCAATTATTTGCGTGTCGCAACAATCACACTTGATGCTTTCACTAGCGCTAAAACATCACTGCCTTTTGCCAGTTTCATCTCTTGTAAGCTTTCATTTGTAATAACAGCTGTCAGTTCTAGACCTTTAGCTGTTTCTAAATGAACGGTAGAGTTCACCGCACCTTGTGCGATTTGAGTTACTTTACCTAAAAATTGGTTACGTGCAGAAAAATTTAAACCGCAATCAGGTAGTGCTAAAACAACCCACGGCGCTTTAATAATGGCAATTGCTTCGCCATCTTTTTTGATCTTTAAACTGTCACAGCTCTCTTTAGTAATAATTGTGGCAAGTTTTTCACCATGAGCTAAAGATAAAATCACTTCGCTATTAACGGCACCGTCAATAATATCAACAACTTTACCAACTAGCTGATTACGTGCTGAAACTTTCATTTATTCACCTCTATTCTATTATTGATGAGAAATTATATTAATAACACTATCAAATTACTGAGATAACTTTAGCATAAACATCATCAAATAAATTATTTTCAGATCATGGTTTAAAGTTTATTTATTATTTAAAAACATAGCGTTATAAAAAATATGGAGATAACGAATTATTATTAACTTATTAGAATCGAATAAGTATAAATAATTTAGAAAGTTATTTTTTTAGCACTATCAATATAAAAAAATAGATAACTTAATGCCTTTCTGTATTAAAAGGAATTTAAGCTATCTATCATTAAAATTAACTAAATATACTTATTGCCCGTTTTGAGCAAAAGCCGCTAATAAATGTAAAGCTGAAGAATAATAGTCCGTATCTTTACTTAAATCGACATCTTCAATAGGTGTTTTCATCGTTAAATCTCTCACCGCCATCATGCCGGGAGTAAGGTTATATTCAGCGCGCTCTTGAGCATCAATACTTACCCAAGCTGGGGTTTTATAACGATCAAATTGCTGCCAATACTGCACAAAAGGTTGTAGCGCTAATTCGTCATGTGCCCAAGCTAAATAAAGTGGAATGCGTATTGCATCAAAGCTAAATCGTGCAGGCCATTTTTCACTCGGTTCTATCTTTCCATCTGGATATAAACTTACCCAGTCAGTGGGTAATTGATATTCACCAAATCGCATGTTTCTAAGTAAAGACTGGCTATCATTAATTAACGCTTTCCAACGAACATCTTGGCTTGTGCGATAAAAATCTTTCCATGCAGGGAAAATAAAATAGGATGGGTTAATAATAATTTCTTCTGGCGTTTTAAACCCATTAATACCGGGTAAAAGTACGGTATAATTTTTTGTCTTAACTAAAGTATGTTCCAAAATAGCGTGTTGAATAGAATCAGAAGCTGAAAGGTAACTTTCATCATTCCATTTTTCGCCAGCTTTTAATAATGCCCACGCAATTAAGATATCACCATCTGTCGCATTATTAGGATCAGGGGTATGTTCACTATTTTCAGGCTCATAACGCCATTTAAATAAGCCTAAATCGCCACGATAAAGAGAAGCTGCTGTCCAGCGCCATAACTTATTAAATGTTTCATGATCATCACTCATCACAGCCATTAACATGCCATAGCCTTGACCTTCAGAGTGTGAAATATTTTTGTTAGCGCTGTCTATAACTCGCCCATCATCCTTAATGTAGCGCTCTTTAAACTGTTGCCATCCTAATTGAGTATCTGCTGCCTGTATTGAGGGTGAAACCATAAGCAACAAACCTAAAATAAAAAAGGTGGAAAATAGAAAATTACAACGAGATAAGTGCCTAAAAGACATTGCCTTTCTCTCCTGCTATTGCCGACCGCCATCTTAGTTCGGTCGGCATATTGCATATTATTTCAAGATAAACTCAAAAGATAGCAACTATCTTTTGTGCTTCACTTACTTCATCTTCTTCTATGACTTCTGTTTTGGGTAACAATGTTTTTTCACAAAAGTCCTGCATCCAAGAAGCAAATTCTTCTTTTAACACAGAATTATGTAGGCCATATTCAACAAAGGCTTTCATATATCCTAGCTTATTACCACAGTCATGTGATTTACCCACTAAGGTATATGCTTCAGCGACTTCTTTTTTCAATAATAAATCAATCGCATCCGTTAATTGAATTTCACCACCTACGCCAGCTGGTAGACCATCTAATAATTCCCAGATAGCTTCAGAAAAAACGTAACGGCCAACAACAGAAAGATTAGAAGGCGCATCTTCAGGATTTGGTTTTTCTACGATACGACGAATAGGAGCCCAATTACCTTGAGGACAGAAAACCCCTTCACAATCTACAACACCATATTGTTGCACTTGGCTCATTGGCACAGGTTCAACCATTATTTGGCTACGTTCTGTTTTTTCAAAACGTTTTATCATTGCTGATAAATTATCATGTTGAGGATCACAATAGTGTGCATTTAATAAAACATCTGGCAGTAAAACAATAAATGGATTATTGCCAATAACTGGACGTGCACAGCAAATTGCATGGCCTAAACCTAAAGCATGACCTTGACGAATTTGAACAATTTTGACATTGTCAGGACAAATTGAGCGCACTTCTTCTAATAATTTATTTTTAATACGCTGTTCCAGCATATTTTCTAATTCAAAGCTGGTATCAAAGTGATCCGCAATTGAATTTTTAGAAGAGTGAGTCACTAAAATAATTTCCTCAACACCTGCCTGAGCGCACTCTTCAACAATATATTGAATTAAAGGGCGATCAACGATTGGCAGCATTTCTTTAGGAATTGATTTCGTTGCAGGTAACATACGAGTACCTAATCCAGCAACAGGGATAACCGCTTTCATCATAATAAAATCCTCTAATAGATATTTATCTAAAACTAATATTTAGTGTTATTTTAAAATTACTCTTATATTTCATTAGGAATGCTAGATATATTTTAAAAACAGTCACCTCCCTCTTCGTTAAAAAGAGATAACGTTATTTTATATATCTTTATTTAAAAATTTTTCTATTTAAAATCCAGAATAAAATCCATATTTGTTACCACCCTTTTCTTTTATAGAATAAAGTGTTTCATCTGCAGATTTTAATAATTCAGATAATGTTTTTCCGTCTTTAGGATATTCAGCAATACCTAAACTAATTGAAGGGGTTAACATAAAATCCGAATTAATATCGATAGGCTTTTCCATTGATTTCCAAAGTGATTCTATTATTTCTAACAAAATCACAGAACAAGAACGTAATCCTTTAGGGAAAAGCACAGCAAATTCATCGCCACCAAGCCGGCCACAATAGACTTCACTATTTTCTAATTGTGACAATCGTTTTGATATTTCACACAATACTTTATCGCCAGCATGATGCCCGAATTGATCATTAATAGATTTGAATTTATCGCAATCTATAATACCCAGACAAAATGAAGATGGCTGTGAAATATTTAAGCGTTCATTTTCGATTTTTTCAACAATACTTAATCGATTAGATATTCCAGTTAATGAGTCAATATAGCTTTTATTAAATAACTCATTTCTTAGCTCTACCTTATCAGTAATATCCAAGCTAATAAATACATAATGAGAAATTAAATTACTTTCATCAAAAACAGGAATAATACTAATATCTTCCCATACATCTTGTTGTGTATCGTTATTTCTTTTGGCTTCTAATCGATATACTCCCTTATTATCATTATTACCATTTACACAACAATTAATTTGATTCTCATCAACTAAGTTAAATAAGCTGTATTTTTTACCTTTTATATTTTCAAAGTGAACATTATTAAATTCGCAATATTTTTCATTTGCATAAATAATGATGCCATTAATATCTGTTACTAACATCATGAAAACATTATTAGTAAATTGCTTTATTAATAAGCATTTAGAATTATCATCATTAAATATCATTTCATTCATTTTTGACCTCCTATGCTCATCAATAAAGCATATATATTATTATTCGGCTGATGAGTTATGCGCATAGCGGAAAATAAAGACATCTTTTGCATCAGTAGGTTGACGATGCACTTGCATTTTGTCATTACCACCTTGATTCGTTAACCAGCCTTCATATAACCCTTCTAAAACACCGGCACTTGCAACACGCCACTGAGCATCATCTTGGCTTTGCGTAAAATGAGGCCATGCACAATGAACCAATAAAAGTTCACTCATTGCCGGGGATATCGTGACAAACCCCCATTTAAAAAGTGTTAATACGCGATTAATATGTGATTCAAGTAATTGAATATTTTCGCTTTCAGGTAAAGGATAACGTAAGGCAATATCTTTACCTATATTCCTTAATTTATTTCCAGCAGTAGAAATATCATTGTCATTTAAGATTTGAAAAAATAATAATTGAGTTAGATCTTGCCAGCCACTTTCAAAAGGTAATTGTAAGATATCACTGTCATGCTTATTCATTATTTGTCTCCTTAATTATTTAGACAGGAAGTCTGGGGTATATTTTAAGTGTAACCACATATTATCTTCAGCATAATCACCCGATGTATCATGCGATAAGCTGACACCTAACTCGGTTTCTTTGTTTAAATAATATTTCGCGTCTAAACCTAATCTATAAGTAAAATTCGTTTCGTCTTCTTCTTCGTACTGAGATTTAATACGAGGATCGCTCGCATTCTTTTTATTTAATGCGTTTTGCATATAACCATGTGTTGGGAAATAATCGCTGCCTTTCTGTTTGTAACTTTGTATCCCTATTGCACCATTTAGTGAGACTTCACCTTTTTCAAAACGGCGGGTATAAGCAACAGGCAATGTAACAGACACATAATCTTGTGGGCTAAAGTAGCCACCATGTCCTAGAGAGAAGTAGTTTTGGTTATTTCTAAAGTTCATATAATCAACATGCACACCGGCTTTTACTTCTTGTTGATCATCTTTATAGAACTTAGCATAAGAGCCAATCCACGCTTTCACTTCATCATTACTCGCAACACTTTTACCTTCGTAGTTATAGAAACCACCACCAGCATAAGCCCCAATTTTTCCATCATCCCAAGCATATTGAACTTTAGCGCCGTTACGAGTTACACGCCCCCAACTTTCGCCAGTCATTGGATCAGTACGCCCCATATAAGAAAGTAGACTATCTTTTATGGCTCTGCGCTCTGCGGTCAGTGTTAGTTGCCCATTTTGGCTAATTTGAGGTGAATATGTGAGGCCACCGACAACCGTTGCCGTATCTTTACCTAATGGCGTTGAGCCCACATCAAAGCTGACATCCTTGTCTGATAAGCGCAGTCCTAATTCAACACCAGAAGCACGTTGGCTACCGGCTTCATCGGCATTAATTTTGTTTTTCTCATCATGGTTATCGCTATTCTTAGCAAAGCGTTCAGCATGTTGAAGCTGACCAGTACCAAAGCGGTTAGCTCTTTCTCCAGAAACCGAACCACTGGTCATCGAAACTGGGTTAACACTAAATTCCCAACGGAATTCTTCACCAGGTACACTTGAAATACTCATTGGTGCCGAAATTTCAGTGACGTTAGATAATCCTTTATCACCATTGCGATGACGAACAGCAACACCACCTTGTACCCAAGGTGAAACTTTCTCTTCTAATTCACGAATAGAGCGTTGAACCGATGCCATCTCTTTACGTTCATAAATAGACCCCGCAATCGTGGCATTATCACTGTCACCTAATGCTTTTAATTGGCCTGCTGAAGTTTTCAATGAGCTATCACTATTTTGCCATTGCGCACTACGCAGTAACGTTAATGCTTTGCGATTCTCACCATTTAGTTGCGCAATTTGTGCAGCTTGTAATAAATAAGCTGGCTGTGAAGAAGATGGGAGTTGTTGCAACAACTGCTGTGCTTTTCTTCCATCTTTCTGTGCTAATGCCACTTCAATTTGAGCTTGGATTAATTTGCTATCTTTTCCTTGCTCTTTTTCTAAGTAAGAAAGAATTTTGTTTGATTGTTCAGGCATGGATTGCGCTAAATAAACACGACTTAATGCCATTAATAAATCGGGATCATTAGGTGATGCTTTTAAAGCAACGACTAACGTGTCGTAAGCCGCTTTAATTTCGCCTTTTTCACGTAAACTATCGGCTTGCGCAACTTTAGTCGCAGCTTCTAAACGTTTTTTCTCAACAATCGGTGTTTCTTGTTGTAAAGCAGGATCATTAATCAAGCTAGACGCCTGTGTATAATGACCTAACTCATTGAGAACGTTGATGTGACCTGCGTAGTTACCTACCGAGCCTTTAGTGCCTTTTGCAATATCACTTTCAACTAATTGTAACGCTTCATCGTTTAATCCACTGTTAACTAATTTCTCTGCTAATTCACCCACATCATTTGGATAATCAGCAACTTGATTAATTAATGGACGTAAAATATTACGCATGGCCACAAGGTTTCCAGCCTGACGATAATGGTCAGCTTGCGCAAGTTGGCGATGGAAACGAGCTCGTTGTAATAACTCTTTTTCAGCTTCAGTTTGTTGATTATGGCTACTTAGTAAGTTAAAAACTTTATCCCACTCTTTTTGCTCAACATAAAATAGAGATGCCACATAATCAGAATCTCTTGTTCTGCGGTTTTGTAGTTGTGAAATAATATTTTTTGCACCAACACTATCGCCATCCGCCACCATTAGGCGTGCTAAGTCAAGGTAAACCCAGTTATTTTGCGGGTTTTTACGCTGTGCTTGTAAAAGTAATTGTCTTGCTTGAACACGATCACCACTTTCTAATGCTTTTTGCGCTTCACGGCGTAATTTCTCAGAAGGATCGGTATTCGCAGTCAATTTTTGACGCAAAGAAGCAGATTGTTGAGCCAGTAATTGTTCTGCTTTCGTATTCTGTCCTTCCTGAACTAATAAATAGTAATAAGCAGAAATCACTTTTTCATTACGGCTATTTTGCTGATAAATCCCTGACAGCAATTGGTGGGCAGCAGGTAAATTACCTTGCTTTCGCAATAAGTCAGCTTGTAATAAATTGGCAGATAACCCTTTTTCACCTGAAGCACTGGTTAATGGGGCTAATTGTTCAATAGCTTGTTGAATATTTCCTTGTTTAGCGCGTTGTTGTGCGCTGCGTAATTGCGCATAAAAACCCGCATCTTCCGCTTGTTGCTTCCATTTACTGCCTTGTTCGCCACCCGATTGCGCAGCTTGATTTAATAAACGCTGACCGGTGGTTAAATCACCTGAACGTAATGCGATATAACCTAAACCTGCTAAGGCTTGCGCATCATTGTTATCTGACGCCAAAGCTTGTTTGAAATAACCTTCGGCTTCTTTCAATTTGCCTTTGTTTAATGCGGTATAACCTGCTTGGCGTGCATTACCTTGAATAGCACCTTGGAAATGCTCTGCAACCGCTTTATCGTTCGGGTTTGCTTGCAAATAAGTTTTATATAACACTTCATCATCAGGACGAACATTCAACCATAACAGTGCTTGACGCAGACCTTTTTTGGCCGACTCATCACCCGAGATATTCCCTAAAATAGTTATCCCTTCACGACGAGTCTCTTCGTTATAAGTCAATGTTAATCCTAATGCTTTTTGCGTTTCTTTATTATCAGGCATCAATGCAGCACGTTGCTTTAATCCTGTAATGGCTTGAGGCAACATTGTGGGTACACCTGCCATCGTTTGATAATATTCTAACGCCAGTGTTTCAGGTGGCTCACTGCTTACAAATAAACGTTGGTACGCTTTTATCGCTTCTGCGTGTTGCCCCTTTTTCGCTAACTCTCTGGCATATCCTAATTGTTGTTCACTAAATTGTGATGAACGGATGTTTTTTAATCCTTCAATTCGTGGATCTTGCGGTGCAATTTGCGCAAGTTTTTCTCGCCAATAAGTTGCTTGTTTTTCATTACCTTGTTGTGCAGTAAAGAATGCCATTAAATACAGCGCATCCTGATTATTGCTTTCCATAATCAAAACTTTTTGTAATGCTTCTACTGCACGTTCATCGTGAGCTCTACCATGCCAATAATTAGCTTGTTCAATAAGAGAACTGACAATACTTGGATCAGTTGCTGTTGTATTTGCCTCAACTGCGGTTGCTTGTACTTGGCTTGAAGCCCCTAGAATGCAACCTGCATAGATGACTTGAACGATGATATTAAGTGCGTGATTTTTCATCTCATATCCCCCCTTATTTGTCTGAACGATGCTGTGATATCTGATGTAAACGACGAGTTGAACGACGTTGTAACCAGTAATAAGTCACGAAGCCCGTCAACGCACAAAAACCAACCGCTAAAAGACCCAGCAAATAGACGTGTCTAGAGCTATACCAAAGGAATTGTTGTAAGAAAGGTAAGTCACCTTGCGAGAAGTGTTCACCTAAATGGAAGCTTTTTACAGTATCTTTACCACTAATAAGAGTGATATCGCCTTTAATCGCCGCATTTATTTGAGCTAAATTTAAATCATTGATAATGGTTTTTATCGAATCATTACCTTTAGCAGTAACTAACACAACAACCCTATCGCTTGCCCAAGGTGAGATAAAACTCATCATGCCACGCCAATCTTTCACCGAAGATAAGTAACTTGCAGCATCACTACTTTGAGATAAATAATCACCAGCCATCCAACCTTTTGCTTTATCAATCAATGATTGTGGTTTGACTTCGACGTTTTTATTTAAAAATGAGAACGTTTGTTGTGAAAAACGTGCTGGTAAAAAACCGTCACTACTTAATGAGCCAATCGCTAGCACATCGTGTTGAGAGAGATTATTTTTCTCAAGCTCTTTAGCACCTAAGAAAACTGATGCATGAGAAACTGGTGTACCTGTGGCATAACCTGATCTCGCCATTAAGTTCACTAAGGTATAAAGCTCTTCAATTGTTGGATTTTCAGGTAATAGCAGTGTGGTTTGTGAAAAATCCGCACGACGACTAAATGGGAATGACGCCCCTGAAAAATAAGCCAAGTTTGGCATTCTTGAATAGTGCCAAGTATTTTTAAATTGCAGCGTTGATTGCGGATCAATTTGGCTAATCAAACCACTGCCATCCGTTAAAATACAAGGAGCATCCTCAGGTTCACGTAAGTCAAAATAAAACTGCAATTGATTCTGACTGTAGATCTGACGAGGATTTAAATAGAGTGTGCTATTTTGCTGTTCACTCTCCATTCCCAGCCATTGTCTTAACATACCTAAAGGTTCTGAACGCGCCGGATACAATGCACCTAAGAATTGGTTATTCAAAGAAACAATTAATGAAGAGCGACGACTATTTAGTTTATCCGAATGAGGGAAAACATATTTCAAATCTAAAGGTAACGCATCACCATCCCACCAAAAGAGATCGGGTGAGACACGAAACGAAAACTGGTTCGGAGCATGGTTAATACCTTGACGCGAAAAATCATCACTACTATTGGAAATTTGACTTAACGAAACAGGTTTATTGGTATTTAACCAACGAGGTGCATCATAATCTTTACGCATAGCAAGCGTTTGAGACGGCACCACTAAGTGATCATTTTGTGGCAATTTACCGTTGTTTAACGCCCATACTGCTTGGCGAAGAGATTTCTCATTATCACCACTGATCAGTAATAATTTGAAAACAGGATCGACCGGATTATCAACAATGGTTAATTGCCCACTATTTCCTGAAGGTAGTGTAATACCCGCAATAGTCTGTCCTGAATAGCCCACTAAAATACCATCACTTTCAGGTAGCTGATTCATTAAAACAGGTAAATCAACTTGCTTAATATCATGGCTGAGACTACCAAACCATGATGCAGCAATAGCTGCTGTTGTTACTTCTGCATGGTCAGGTTTATCCGACAATATGATGGGTAACGAGGTCGCTGTCATTCTGTCAGGATCAAAGAACGGTAGGGGCAATCGCTCCAGACTATACCCGCCATTAATCCAGCGACCTCGATAATCTAATGATGAATCTGGTGAAATAACCAGACTTAATCCTTCTGCCAATGGAGGAATACATTGGTTTTCATCCAATGCATCACGATTGGCTAAACGAAAACTGAGGTTATTTACATTCGTCAACATCATTTCAGGGATTTCTAAAACATATTCATGCTCTTGCCCACCTTCTTCTAAAGGTAGAAATCCCATAGGTTGACCATTTAGCATTAAGTGAAGTGTTTGATCAGATTGAATTAATCCTTGAGACGCTTTCACTTTCATCGTTAATGTGGCGTTATCAATAAATAAATCATTCGCCATATTAAAAGTTACACCAGAAAGTAATTTTCTTCCTGATAATACGATAGGTGATGGATTTCCCATCTGTGCCAATGTTAATTGCTCTTCGATATTACGCGCTTCAGACAATACACCCTTTTCAAGTTGGAGCGGGTTATTCGTATTTTGTTGCACTGGCGAATGTGTATAAGAAGTTGGGTCAAGTAAAAACTCCCCTCCTAGCTCTAACATTCCGGTATCTGCTTGAGAAAGATTAATACTTGCGATCGCCATCGCCGTTAGGCTTAGCATTAATGTCAGTTTCTTTTTCATGCTTAGTCATCCCCGTTAATAGATTGCACAGAGAGTGAAGCTTTTGCTTTCGTTCTTGTTGCTGGTGCTTTCACTTTTTGGCGACGACCAAAGAACAGTTCAAAAATACAACGCGTAATGCCTGCCAATTCTTTAAATGGTTTGTCTTTATAATCCGCTTGATGGATCCATGCATCAGCACGACCAAAGACAATACGCACTAATTTACGGCGAAGATTTAAATCAATAGGCAAGAATTCAAGACGTAGTTGATTGCTTTCTAAACTCACCATGTCAACAGGAACAGTAACTTCATCTCGTTGTACATTCAGAGTGATTGAAGTGACATTACGTTGGCGAAGTTCAGACATCTTATTCACGGCGATGCGAACGCCCCCCATTGAAATATCTTCAGTGGTTGTCGTTAACTCAGCACCATCATCAAAATGTAAGGTAATAGGGAGAGACGCGTTGATCCGTGTATGCTTACGAATTTGTCGAGTCTCTTTACCTACTGCAATAGAGGCAAGAATGATAAATAAACTGTAAGTTGCCCAAGAAAGGTTTAAAACAATAACCAGTGGATCAATACCTTGGAAGTCATTTAATAGGTAACGGATAACAACCCATGAAATCCCAGTAACCAGAAGAAGTGCAGTAATAATTAATGGACGTACAGTGAGATAATCCATATAGCTTTTATCAAGCAAATCACCTTTATCTGTTACGTTAAATTTACCTAATTTTGGTGAAACTAAGCTCAATAAAGTAGGTAACACCAAACTAAATGCCATAACAGTTTCATAAATTTCGCCCCAGAAAGAGTAACGGTATTTACCGATATTTTTCGAGTTTACATAAACCGACATGATTAAGTGTGGTAACGCATAGGCAAATATCATGCTGGCGGATGAAGCGATAATATTGAGGTTAAATAACATAAACAGTAACGGTGCAGTCAAAAAGATGATACGAGGTAAACCGTACTGAAAATGGAGCATGGCATTGAGGTAACATAAACGCTGAGGGAATGTTAAACCACGACCTAACATTGGGTTATCTACGCGGAATATCTGTGTCATTCCTCTCGCCCAACGAATACGTTGATTAACGTGCAATGCTAAACGTTCAGTCGCAAGACCTGCAGCTAAAGGAATATCAATAAATGCAGAGTTCCAGCCTAAGCGTTGTAATTTAAGCGCAGTGTGCGCATCTTCAGTTACTGTTTCAACAGCGATACCACCGATTTCTTCAAGGGCACTACGACGCATAACAGCACATGAACCACAGAAGAATGTCGCATTCCAGTTATCATTACCACGTTGAACAGGGCCATAGAAAAGCGCACCTTCATGCGGTGCATCTTTAGCCGCACTTAAGTTACGTTCAAATGGGTCTGGCGAGTAGAAATAGTGTGGTGTTTGGATCAGCGCTAATTTTGGATCTTCAAGGAAGCTACCGACTGTTGCCTGCAAGAAAATACGTGTTGAAATGTGGTCACAGTCAAAAACGCAAATTAGCTCACCGTCTGTTAATCCCATCGCATGATTTAAGTTACCCGCTTTTGCGTGATCATGAACTTCACGTTCAATGTAAGTTACACCAACATCACCAGCGAATTGTTTAAATTCTTCACGGCTACCATCATCCAATATATAAACTTTCATTTTATCTTGTGGATAATCGATAGCTTGTGCAGCTAAGACAGTATCACGTACTACATCCAAACTTTCGTTATAGGTTGGAATATAAATATCAACAGTAGGCCATTGAGAAATATCTTTAGGTAAAGGTGCTATTTTTCTATTTAATGGCCATGATGTTTGGAAATATCCTAGGACTAATATTATCCAAGAATAAATTTCAGCCATAAATAAACCACTACCTAAAACAGCCTCGATAGTTGTATTAAAATTTAAGGTATTTGTTGCACGCCAGTAGAGATAACGCGTTGACATCAACAATGAAATAAAAACCATTGTTAACAATCGTTTTTTTGATTTTTTAAAACCGATAACAAATAACAGCAATATATTGATAATACCGAATATATATTGTTGTTCGGCACTCATTGGCATAACAATGAGTGAAAACATTGTTATCAATAGAAAAGCCGTAATTAATGTTTTAAATATTTTATTCATAAACCCATACCTTTGTCATCGCCATAGATCTTTTCTTAAGACAAAGGCATCCCATCGACATTAATAAACATCGAAAAGAAATAAACCTATCTTAAAAAATAAAATAACAATGGCTAACGATTGACACCAGTCAATATTATTTATCTACACAAAGAGTTTTACTTATTTAGATTAGACAGAGGCAATAAATGACAATATATCTTTTAGTGATATATTTTCATGAGCATGAACTCTATCTGTTTCTTTGCTATCAAATATTTTATTATCTGCTAACAAATTTTTCTTACTCTTAATTAAACTGTCTTTCTTTGCTTTAACAACTAAAGCATCCTGGTGATAAGAAGAGATAGACGATGAAGTAACAGGCTGTTTTGGTTCGTTTTTCACAACAAGTGAAGTTTCAGAAAACGTATTATTACTTAAATTACTAATTTTATTATTATCTTCTTTATTTATAACTACTGGTTCTATTTTATTATCAACATCTTGTATTGTAGAGGAAGAAAACTCCTGAAAAGCAAAGGCATCTTCCTGAAACTTATCTTTTAGGTTACTAATATCATCATACATAGTGTGGCCCCTTTAATAACTGTACTCTAAACCTCGTTCAATAATTTGATGCTCATCCAAAATAAGGAAGAGAGAACCTTATAGATAATTTTTACAACAAGTTAAAAATATATCTTTATAAATTCATATTTAAACTCTCATTAAATCATCAATTAATGAACATCAACTATGTAGGGTAAAATAATCTTATAAACACCGATTTATTTAATTACAAATAAGCATCATCCGATTAGGAGTAATGATTATTTAAATTAAATTGTATAATTATTTTAATGAAAAAGACAACATCAAAAAAAGTATAAAAATTTAAATATTACTCATTTTCACTTCATAAAGTTGGGTATTTTTACTTAATTTAATATTCATTATCACCATCGAAAATAGCGTATTTTTCACCCAAAAAAACACGGTTAAAAACCGGATAATAACTACTATTAACTAATAACAATTTGTATAAATTTTATAAAAATAAAATTCTAAAATAATCCTTAATTAATATTATTTCCTCTAAGAACTAAAGAACCTTTCAAGATCAAATAAAAAAAATCTTCATATTTTCATTAAATTTACCCTCTAAAAAAGAGCAGAAAAAATGTTAAATATTATTAATCCATATTGATCATCATCAAAAATGATTTATTTTTTACACTCAAAAGGTGAATTTATTGCTTTTTATCATATAAAGATAGGCTGTTTTTATTGAAAAAAAATAAAATACATCAGTGTTGGTTAAGTTTTGGAAAAAACACCCTAAGAAAACAGACAAAAATAGATTATCTAACTATGAGTAGTATCACTATTTACTTATAGTAAATACCACTAAGAATAACCCGTATTTCAGGATAATTAACTTAAGTTATATTTTATACCTAAAACAGTATTGTTAATTTAGCTTAACAAACCAACAAGCGTGATCTAGTTCAAATTATAAATGTAACAATGAAAAAATACGTTATCATTCATTTAACCTATTGAATTTTATATTAAACAAACAAAACAATAGTTATATATACTAATAATTAGTATAAATACCCATTATTATGTTTTTTTATATTAAAAATACTTAACCAACTACATCTTTATACTAATAAAGTTATATCATTTTAAGATAATCTTTTTATGTAATCATATAAAATAATATACTTTTTAGATGTTTTTTTTTAAGAACAATCCTACGAGTTTAAGTTCTATTTTTTTATTATTCGATAGAAACTAATCAAAATAAGACGTTTAATTATATCAATATGATCAAATAGCGGAATCGCTTCACCTACTCACAGAATCACAAAAAGGCACTCTATCCTTCTTTACTTCTATGCTATCTTTATTAGATAAGCAAAAAGCCTTCGTGATAATGGAAAAAAAATGGATTTAGAACAATTAAAGAAAGATTTCCGTACAGGTAAGAAAATAAAATTTGTTTACTTTTGGGGACACAAAAGTAAAACAGATGAAGTCACAAAAAGTTGCTTTAGCCAATGGTACCCAGCACCCTTTATCTTAGATGATGTTCGTTACATCAGTGCTGAACACTATATGATGGCTGAAAAAGCGAAATTATTTAATGATATAGAAGTCAGAGAGCGGATTATCACTACATCTAATCCGGGCTCAGCAAAAGCATTAGGCAGAGAAGTAAAAGGGTTTGACCAAAGCATTTGGGAACAACACCGTATGGATATTGTTATTCGTGCCAATATCGCAAAATTTTCCCAAAATGAAGAACTCGGTAAATTTCTGATTTCAACAGGCAATCGTGTGCTTGTTGAGGCAAGCCCCGTTGATAAAATATGGGGAGTCGGTTTAAGTGAGCAAGATAACGAGATTAACAATCCTCTTCTTTGGAATGGATTAAATTTATTAGGCTTTGCTCTAATGAGAGTACGTAGTGTTTTGATTGAAGGTAGTAATCAATAGATAAAGAAAACTCAACTGTCACCAATCACTGTTCTTCTTTAACCTAGTGTATATAAGCAGTAGAGATAACTTAAGTATTGACTGAAATAGAAATGGCCATGTAACGACAACCTTGTCGTTACTATAAATAATATTTACAGAATAATTAAGAGACTGATATGTATTATGGTTTTGATATGGGCGGCACAAAAATTGAGCTTGCCGTTTTTGATAAAGATCTGACTCAAGTATGGCAAAAACGTGTTCCTACACCTAAAAATGACTATCAGGCATTATTGAATGTTTTTAAGGAACTGACTTTAGAAGCTGACAATGAACTAGGTTGTAAGGGAAAAGTAGGTGTGGGTGTTCCTGGTATTGTGAATGCTACAGAAGGAACGGTGTTTACCACTAATGTTCCGGCAGCTAAATACAAACCTATGGTTCACGATCTCGCACATATACTCAATAGACCCGTTAAAGTCGAAAATGATGCTAACTGCTTTGCTTTATCAGAAGCTTGGGATCCTGAGTTTCGTCATCACCCTTCTGTATTAGGTCTTATATTAGGCACGGGAGTGGGTGGCGGATTTGTTATTGATGGCAAAGTATTGTCTGGTAAGAATGGGATTGCTGGTGAAATCGGTCATATGAATCTGAATGTAGATGCAGATAATGTGATCGGTGAGACGATGCCAAAAATTATTTGTGGCTGTGGCAAAAAAGCGTGTTTTGAAACCTATTTATCGGGCCGTGGTTTTGAACGTATGTATAAAGCCTTCAATCATACCCCACAAAGAGCGGTTGATATTGTTGAGCAATATTATGCAGGCGATGAAAAAACTCAAGAACATGTTGATCGCTATATGAAAGTACTTGCGATTTACCTTAGCAATATTCTTACTGTACTTGACCCTCATTTGATTGTTATTGGTGGTGGATTATCACAATTTAACGCCCTGTATGAACTATTACCTGAATATCTCTCACACTGTGTTTACGGCAATGCACAAATTCCATTAATAGAAAAAGCACGTCATGGTGATGCAGGTGGCGCTCGTGGAGCTGCTTGCCTTAATTTATTAGACTGATAAAGAAAAAAGAGCCTTTCTTCTTTTTTCTTAAAGGCTCTTCTATTTATAGCTTATAGTGTTTTATCAGCACCATCACATTATTAAGGCTATCGGTATGGATAAGATTTGGTTTAAAAAAAGACTCACCTTTCTTGGTGGGTTAACTATCATATTAGTCTTACTTCAACTTATTAACTCACTACTCCCCATCTCTCTTCTTCAATGGGGCATTATTCCAAGAACAGGTGAAGGTTTAATTGGTATTTTTATCGCGCCTTTCATTCATGGATCTTGGTCTCATCTATTTAGTAATCTACTCCCGCTTCTTATTCTTAGCTTTTTATCCATGACCCAATCTCTACGAGAATATGTGTTATCCAGTATATTTATCATTATCGTAAGCGGTTTATTAGTTTGGATTTTTGGACGAAGTGCTATTCACGTCGGTGCAAGTGGATGGATTTTTGGATTGTGGTCTTTGCTTATTGCTCACGCTTTTACTCGACGTAAAATCATCGATATAGTGATCGCACTCTTTGTTCTATTCTATTATGGGTCAATGGCCTACGGATTAATCCCAGGACAATTAGGTGTATCAACAGAATCACATATTTCAGGTGTTGTTGCAGGGCTACTTTATGCATGGTGTGCAAGAAAGCTAATTCGCCGTAAAAGCCGAGTAGTAGAAGTGGCTAAATAGCCACTTCTCTATAAAACAGTTACTTATGACCAATTGGCAGTATTGTTCTGCCATACATCTCATTTAATACTTCAGCCATTGCAAGATAAAAAGCACTGGCACCACAAATAATACCTTCAAAACCTGCAATTTTTAAAATTAGTGCATTGCCGGTGATATTTCCTATCGCCAGTAAAGCAAATAAAACTGTCAGACTTAAAAAGACAAACTGTAGCGCTCTATTGGCTTTTAACGTGCCAATAAACATGAAAAAGGTAAATATTCCCCATAGCGCTAAAAACACACCTAAAAAGAGAGGTGTTGTTGGCTCGCTTAAACCCATTACTGGTAATAACCAAATTCCTACCAATGTTACCCAAAAGAAGCCGTAAGAGGTAAATGCAGTGGCGCCAAAAGTGTTGCCTTTTTTAAACTCAAAAATTCCAGCAATAACTTGAGCAATCCCACCATAAAAAATTCCCATACTCATAATGACTGAGACAACTGGGAAAAAACCGGCATTATGTATGTTCAACAAAATCGTTGTCATACCAAAACCCATTAAACCTAATGGACCCGGATTGGCAATACGTTCGTTAGTCATAAAACCTAAAACCTCTAAAAATAATAGGGGAAAATTTAAAAAAATTTGAAGGCGCTGGATGATAAGAGGTAACACATCCAAAAACAATGATCCCAAAGGGTATATTTTTGAATAACCGCCAACATCGATCCCAAGGAGAAATAACTAGTAGATTTAACTTAGAGAAAATAAGTATTTAGTGATAGATGCTTATATCAACAAAAAGAACAAAGCAAAATAAAGGTCTATAATTTAAATGTTAATATCAATCAGTTGATATATTAATACTTAAATTTACCTTAAAATGCGGTTTTATACATAGAAATGAAATAAAATCTAATACATTAATTAGTTTAATTATTAACCTATAAGCGAGCTTGTTATGAAAAAAATACTTGTATTATTAATCGGTAGTACTTTGGCTTTTGCATCTCAAGCAAGTACAACACATGAAGGTGGCTTTCAAGGATCTATTCAGCCCCCCACAGAGCAAGGTGGATTTAAAGGCCCTTCTATTAGTGAAACAACCGTTGCTAAAGCAAAAGATCTTTCTGATGACACTTGGGTTATCTTGACGGGAAAAATTACCAAAAAAATTGGTGATGAGCTGTATGTTTTTGAAGATACCACCGGCGGTATCAATGTAGATATTGATAATAAAAGATGGCGCGGACAAACAGTGACACCAGAAAATACTGTCAGAATTGAAGGTAAAGTTGATAAAGAGTGGACAAGTACCGAGATCGACGTAAAACAAATTACTATTATTAAATAATTATCATCAAATAATTTGTCTTTAAATTAAATACAACTTAATTATTATAAAAGCTAATATATTGAAATATATTAGCTTTTTATTTTTCACTTTTTTATATTTTAGTTTAATCAATAAAATTGGATCCTTTATACAAATTTCTCCGCTTTAACCTCAAGTTAAGTTTAGGTTTATAGTTATTATCAGTTAAAACACAGCTACTCTTCACAAGAGGTGATTTAACTCATGAGATACCCTCATAGTCGTTTACATCCTAACTACTCTACGTTTACCCTGTTTTCTCCATTTTAAGCCTGCTATGCAGGCTTTTTTTCTACTTATATCAAGTCATATTCTCGAAAAACATCAAAAAAGGATAAGCAAAGTATTATTTATACCTTTGTTTTCTATAAATATTTTTTTACAAAACTCTACGCGTTTATACCTTAATTAAATTGACCTTCCAGTAGGGGGAAAGATTATTGTTTCGTCTATCAACTTAATGAAAGGAATAAAACAATGAAAAAGTTATTACTGCCTTCTCTTATTGCAATCTCTGCTTTTACAAGTACAGCTTATGCTTCCAACCATAATGTTGTTGAGGTTTATAAAACAGAGAGTTGTGGATGCTGTACTTTATGGGCTGATGGTGTAAAAGAAGCAGGATTTAACGTTAAAGTGAATATAGTTTCAGAAACACAATTAATGGAAAAGTACCAACAAGCAGGTGTACCTAATAATTTATTAAGTTGCCACTTTGCGACTTATCAAGGTAAAGACTTAGTCGGACATATCCCGGTTGATAGCTTAAAAAATATCGACTTAGTGGATAAATCTAAATCCGGTATTGCTGTTGGTGGAATGCCTGCGGGAAGTTTAGGTATGTATGCTGGTGATTATAAAGAGCCTTACCAAGTTATCGCTTTTGATAAGTCAAGTAACCAATCTCTATTTAAATCTTACAACTAGTTTTTTTGTACTTGTTTGTTCTTACTATAATGCTGTTTTAATAGCGATATATCTCTCCGATAGTGCTATTTTCCTCTGCCTGTATTCCGTTTACAGGCAGTATTTTATTTTTGAATAGTAAATAATGTTGGCACAATAGGATTAGCAGGTGAAGGTTTTAAAAAAAATAGACAAATCAATCCTAAAACAACAAACCATGTTATTAAATGAAATCCATCTATAAAGGATGCAACATGAGACTCTCTTGTTATTAAAGCCATGACATCTTGAACGTTATCAAGCCCCTTTCCTAATAGTTTTTGCTCCCCTGTTTGCACATACCCTCTTAATGACCCTTGATGTGTATCATAAGATATTCTTAAATACGTATTCATTAAGGCCCCAGCTAGCGCTGGCATTAATACTCTTGCTATTGAAATATAAGCCCCAAGATGCAACGCTTCACTGGGTTTAATATTGGTCACAAATGAAGCAATTAAACCAATTAATAAAATACATTCTCCAATAGCTTGTACCACAATAAGCAAAAAGAAATCGTCCGCTCTCCACTGATAAGTAATTTGATGACCAAGTAAACAAGAAACACCAATAATAGTAATTCCGATCATCATCACTAAACGAGGTTCTAGCCGACGTGCGATAATAATGGCTAGAGGACTACAAAGAAGATAGGTAATAAAACCAACATTGCTTATTTCTCCTATTTGTTGTGCTTTAAAGCCTGCAACAATACTCAAAAAAGAAGGAACAAATAATGAGTTGGGCAACATTAAAAAACCGTATAAACAAGCAATGACAAAACAGACCCTTAAATTATAATTTGTAAGCCAATTTAAATATCCAAAACTTTTGCTATAAATTACAGCTCTAATAATAAAAGTAAGTATTAAAATAGCACTACCAAGTAAACAAGAAATAATCAGTCCTGAATCCCACCATCCAAGTAATTCACCTTGAATAACACTAATATATAATAGAGTTAAACCTAGACATTTTAATGTCATTCCTCCCCAATCACTTTGTGCAAGTTGCTCTTTATTGATAGGTGTAATTGGCATTCCACGCCAAGCAAAAAACATAATAGCTAACGAAAATAACATTGAAACCCAATAGAGCCAGCGCCAATTTAAGATTTCGAATATTGAACCAGATATTCCTACTCCTGCATCCATTCCGACTGAAACTCGTAGG
Organism: Proteus sp. G2618; assembly: GCF_009915995.1. Classification (NCBI taxonomy): domain Bacteria; kingdom Pseudomonadati; phylum Pseudomonadota; class Gammaproteobacteria; order Enterobacterales; family Morganellaceae; genus Proteus; species Proteus sp. G2618. The sequence continues at coordinate 182,482 of NZ_JAABNI010000006.1, forward strand.
CTATAAGCTGCCATAACGATTAGCCAAACATTAGGATTTAAACTTCTTAATGCCAAAGATATTGTCATTGGCAAATAGACTCCCAAACAAAAACCAATCAAAAAATGCAGTATTAATAAAAAAGGTAGCCCAATAAAATCACCACTACTAGAGACCAAAATACAACAGAAAAAAAGTAACAAGCTTGAGCTAATTAATATTTTCTCAGCACCATAAATCACCATAAACCAAGGTACTAATGTCATACTGATTAACTGAGCAGAATTAATTGCTACGTTTAACCAAGAACCTTGCACTATATCTAGAGCAAAAATACCGCGTAAATCAGCTAAAGACATAGAAAACATACGAATAAATAGCGTAGATAAAATAGCACCAAGAAAAACAGAAAATACTATAAATAAAGGCCTGTTTTCTTGTGCTCCTGACAAGAAATTAAGCGTCATCATCAACCTCCTCTATAGATAAACTTTCTGTGTCTATTTTTACCTCGGCAGACATACCAGCACGCAATTTTGCTAATAATTTATTATTACTATCAAAAGTGATGTAAACAGGAATACGTTGAACAACTTTAGTAAAATTGCCACTCGCATTATCGGCAGGAATTAGTGCCGATTCTCCACTACTTTGCGCACCAATATAACGAACTTTTCCTTGATATATTTCATTAGGAAAAGCATCTATATTGATAGAAACAGTTTGTTCAGGAAGAATTTTTTTTATCTGTGTCTCTTTTAAATTCGCAATGATGTAAATATGATTTAGAGGAGTCAGTGTGACTATTTCTGTGCCAGGCGTAACTAAACTACCAAGATTGACTTTTATTTTATTTAACTGAGCATCAAAAGGGGCTTCTATTCTTGTATAAGTAAGTTCTGTTTCTGTTTGTTGATAACGTGTTTGAGCAATATTTTTTTCTGTTAGACGTATTTCTTCTTGAGCTTTAAGTAATACCAATGATTGTTTAGCTTGCTCCCATTCATTTTTAGCTGCGCTTTGTAATTTTATTAAACGTTGTAAATCAGATTGAGCGTCAAGGTAATTTTGTTGAGTTATAGCCCCACTTCGAATCAAATCTTTTCGTAATAAAGGATTTCTTTTCGCTTGAGCAACATCAATGACAGTCGCTTCATAGCGATTATGTAAAGTTTCGATATTAAGTTCAGACGCTTTTATCTCTTCTTTTAAATTATTAAGCTGTAATTGTGCTTTTTTAAACTCGGCAATAGCAGCTTCTTTATTAAGTAATTGTTCGTTATTATTAATAAGAGCAATAATATCTCCTTGTTTAACAAACTGATAATCCTCCTTTTTTATTTCAGAAATAAATCCCGTCATTCTTGATTTTAATATTGTAGGGTCTGTTTTTATGTAGGCATTATCAGTGGATTGATATCGTGCATCACTCCACCATTTATCCCAATCTAACGTTGCAGTTGTAATCAATACAATAACTAAAATAACAGCAACCCAAGGAGTATAAGTCATTATAAATTCTGTTATTTTTTCTTTTCTTGATAGCATATTTTTCATATTTCATTCCCAAATAACGATATTTCCACTCACTTAATCTTCAATCTAACATTGTTAGGTTTTACAAATATGGTAAACTAACAATGTTAGATAGAAAAGAGGGAAATGAGAATTATTTATGAAAACACCTAAAATTGAACGGCTGAAAGTATTGGATACCGCCCTTACATTACTAGAAACAGAAGGTATTGAAGGCTTAACAATGCGTAAACTAGCGGATGCTTTACAGATAAAAGCAGCCTCTCTCTATTGGCACTTTGATAACAAACAGACGTTAATTGAAGGGATCGCGGATAGAATAGTCAGCGATGTTGCTATAGATTTTGAATTTCATAATGATTGGAAAAAAGATATAGCACGTCTTTCTGCTGATTTAAGAAATGCATTTTTACTTCATCGAGACGGAGCAAGAGTATTTGCAGGTACTTATGTCATTTCTGAAAATGTATTACGTATAAATAATACTTTTATTAATGCAATTATACAGTCAGGTGCTTCTGCTCAATTAGCCAGCAAGATGACAATGGCGTTACTCTATTTTATTTTAGGATGTTGTATTGAACAACAATCCGTTATGCTCATTGAAAAAGTAGAATTAATGAATAAAAGAGAAGCATTTGAGCAATTAGTCCAAGATAAATTCCCTCAAACTTGGCAAGCAAGAGATGTACTTTTTGCCGATGATTTCACAAGCCGTTTCGAATTTGGGTTAGAGCAATTATTACTCGGTTTTCAGCATCAAATTAATTAAATTAAAAAAATAGCCGCTTACTATATGCGGCTATTTTAATTTTCTTATTTTATAAATCAGACAGGGCCATAGTTAATAGCGGTTGCGATACCAATTGCTGCCATACCAATCACCGTCCAAATGATCAATATTGGGAAAACAAATTTAACCCAACGAGTCCAAGGCACTTTACCCACTGCCAATACTGCCATTAATACGCCAGATGTTGGTGTAATAATGTTAGTAAATCCATCACCTAACTTAAGGATCAAAACACCAGTTTGGCGAGTGAGATCCAATATATCTAAGATAGGTACCATAATTGGCATCACAATAGAAGCTTGTCCAGTTCCTGATGTTACTAATAAATTGAATAATAAATTAAAGAAATAAAGTAACTGCGCTCCCCAAAAATGAGAGGTTTGCTGTAATGGAACGAGTGTGGCTTGAACAATAGAATCCAGCACACGACCTTCATCTAAAATAACAATCACAGCTCTAGCAATACCGACGACTAATGCACCATAAACTAAGGATTGAGCGCCTTTCATAAAAGTTTTTATGTAGTCATTAGGGCCAATTTTAAACATCGCCGCAACCACAACACTCATCATAATAAAGATGGCAGATAAGTGCTCAATTCCCCATTTATATTCAAATGCACCGTATAAAAACAATCCAATAAATGCAATAAAGACCACAAGACTCAATTTCTGCATTAAAGAGAAAGTACCATCCACGGTTTGATCTTTGTTAGCATCATAATCAGGATCATCTGTTGCTAGTCCATACATATAACTTTTAGCTGGATTATTCGCGATACGTCTTGCATACCAAACAATATAAGCAATAGTGACCACAATCAGAACTGAGAATAATACAATTCTAAAAATCACACCTGAAAATAAAGGCACTTCAGCTAAGGTTTGTGCTGTACCTAAAATAGTAGGATCTAAAACACCGACTGCATTTCCTGCATAATATCCTAGGTAAACAACAGCAACTCCCGTTATGGCATCTAATTTCATCGAACGTGAAAGGGCTATTCCTATTGGAATAAAAGCAATCACCGCATTTGCAGCCAATCCTAATGATGAAAGCATTCCAAATATAAACGCAACGGTAATAATCAGTGCTTGGTAATTACCTTTTGTTTTGACAATTAACGCATTGATCCCTGAATCAATAGCGCGAGTTCTATCATAAATAGCAATTGCACCACCAATCATAAAGATCAGAAAAATAATACTCGCTGACTGCTTTAATCCTACAGGAATAGCATAAAAAACATCCATTAATGAAGCTGGATTTTGGTCAACATAACCAAAACTACCTGGTACAACACGATTTAGCCCATTTACTGTTTCGCGTTCATAAGTTCCTGCTGGGATTAAATAAGTCGCAATAGCTGCTAAGATAACGATGCCAAAAATAATAATAAAAGCATCAGGCATAGCCCACTTTATTTTTTTATTCTTATCCATACATTCACCTTATTGAGACAAGCGCTTTAAAATATTGGCAAATAGCACCGTTCTTTCAGTTAATGAAGGCAAATCAATATATTCCTTATCGCTGTGTTGATATCCCCCAATAGGGCCTAAGCCATCTACACTAGGAGTGCCGACACCCGCGGTAAATGAAGCATCAGAACCACCACCAGTTGAAATATCTTCAATATCAAGACCAAGCAGATGAGCTTGCTCTTTGATCATGTCAATTAATGCACCACTTTCAGGAGTTTTGACCATAGGAGGGCGATTAATACCGCCATTAAGTGTAAGCTTAATTCCTTCTAATACAGGTTTGCTGCATACTTCTCTTACAAGTTTATCAATTTCAACACCTTGCTCATCGGTTGAAATACGAACGTCAATCTCAGCACGTGCATTAGGTGCGACGGTATTAACTGATGTACCACCAGAAATCAATCCTACGTTGACAGAAAGGCCGTCATCATGACGAGAAAGTGCGTGTAATGCTTGGATTTTATAAGAGAGCTCTTGAATAGCGCTAATTCCCGCTTCTGGTGCAATACCAGAGTGAGATGCTTTACCTTCAATTAAAAGCTCATAAGTTCCCACACCTCGACGCGCACTCACAATCGCTCCATTAGCACGAGCAGGCTCCATCACTAAGGCATAGGATTTATTCTTGGCATACTGTTCAATTAGACCACGAGAAGTTTTTGAGCCAATTTCTTCATCACAATTCAGGAAAATTTCAACATTTTTATAAGCACTATTGCCTGATTGTATCAATGCATTGATCGCGTAATAAGTCAGAACGTGACTGGCTTTCATATCAATAACGCCAGGGCCGTAAGCACGAGTACCTTCGATACTAAATGGACGCTCTGCCACTGTTCCTTTAGGGAAAACTGTATCAAGATGAGCAGCAATGAAAATTTGTGGATCTTTAGCTTCTTTATGCACTAAACGGTAGTTATTCCCTAATTTGTCATTTTTAAAAATTTCAACAACAAAACCGAGTTTTTCATAACGTTGGATAAGTAAATTAGCAACAGCATCAACGCCTTCTTTATCATAAGAGCCACTTTCTGTGTTCACTAATTCTTTTAAAAATTCAACCATTTCATTGTATTGTGAATTAATTGTGTTTTGCATTTCTCTTACCTCTTGTAATTATAATTTGCAGTTTTTCTTAGCTTACTTTTGAGCTTTATTTCTCCTGAAAGAACTCGCTTATAAACTGCAATAAAACGCTAAGTAACAATCATTAGCATTAATTTTTAATTTTCATTGGTTGTTAATAAATAAAACAACCTTAAACTTTACATATATTTAATGTGATTGCATCTATTTTTTAAAATCATAATAACAATTAATTAAACAACCCATAAATACAATTTAAAGAAATATATTTTTAAATAAGAGATCAGAGGAGATAAGAGAGTTAACCTGAACATTGCTTGACTGTTTTAATAAGAAATTAGAAAAATAAAACCAAATAAAACGTAAAAAAATCTCATTTTAAATCAAATTAATATAGATAAAATAAAATACCGATATAATAAAAGATCAAATAAAACACAGAATGCCTATAAAAATAAAAAACATAATTATCAATATAAACAGTACATTACAATATTTACTGTAACTATTTTTTAAATTATAAAATATAATTTATTTTTATTATTAAATATTTTATTCCTAGAAAAGATAAATAAATGTTCTTATTGAATAAGAGGATTTATTTAGTTATTTTTTCTTTAAGTTAAGCGAACCTCATTAATCATTATTAACGATTATTATTATTGACGTTGTTGCTAATGAGCAGCATTAGCCTTATTTAATAAATTTTATTTATATCTAAAGACCTGGATATATGATAAATATAATAAAAAACCCAGTGTATCTGTTAAGATCTCACTGGGTTCAAGTATAAATAACAATAAATTATTTATAAAAAGCTAATTTTTATTCAACCGTAACCGATTTTGCTAAGTTACGAGGTTGATCTACGTCTGTGCCTTTAATTAAAGCAACATGATAAGACAACAACTGTAATGGTACGGTATAGAAAATAGGTGCGATAAGTTCTTCAACGTGAGGCAGTGAAATTAACTTCATCGTTTCGTTTTCTTCAAAGCCTGCATCTTGATCAGCAAACACATACAGTAAACCACCACGAGCCCGAACTTCTTCGATATTAGATTTTAATTTCTCTAATAATTCATTGTTTGGAGCAATGATGATAACCGGCATATCTGCATCAATTAATGCTAATGGACCATGTTTTAATTCACCAGCAGCATACGCTTCTGCATGAATATAAGAGATCTCTTTTAGCTTTAATGCACCTTCTACTGCAATCGGGTATTGATCACCACGACCTAAGAATAAAGCATGACTTTTTTCTGAGAAGTCTTCAGCTAACGCTTCAATCACTTTATCTTTCGATAACATGCTTTCAATGCGGCTTGGCAATGCATGTAATGCTGTTGAAACTTCCTGTTCTAATGTCGCGACACCTTTAATTCGTCCCATATATGCCACCAGCATTAATAGAACGGTTAACTGTGTTGTAAATGCTTTGGTTGATGCAACACCAATTTCAGCACCCGCTTTAGTCATTAAAACAAATTCAGACTCACGAACTAAAGAAGAGCCAGCAACGTTACAAATTGCTAAAGAAGATAAATAACCTAGCTCTTTAGATAAACGTAAAGCAGCTAATGTATCTGCTGTTTCACCTGATTGAGATAATGTGATCAGTAAGCTATTACGGCGAGTTGCTGGTTTGCGGTAGCGATATTCTGATGCAATTTCAACATCACAAGGAATACCTGCTAAAGATTCAAACCAATAACGAGAAACCATACCTGCGTTATAAGAAGTCCCGCAAGCTACAATTTGAATATGTTCAACTTTAGATAAGATCTCTTCAGCTTTAGGCCCTAACTCACTGAGATCGATAGTTTCTGATTTTAAACGACCTTCAAGGGTGTTTTTAATCGCAAGAGGTTGTTCATAGATCTCTTTTTGCATGTAGTGACGGTAAACACCTTTATCACCCGCATCGTATTGAACATTTGATTCAATCGTATCACGATTAACTTCATTGCCATTCACATCAAAAACATGAACGTGGCGACGAGTAATTTCAACAATATCCCCTTCTTCAAGGTAGATAAAGCGGCGGGTAACAGGTAATAAAGCCAATTGGTCAGAAGCAAGGAAGTTTTCACCTACCCCAAGACCTACCACCAGCGGACTACCAGAACGAGCTGCCACTAATAACTCAGGTGTACGGCTATCCATAATAACGGTACCGTAAGCACCACGTAATTGAGGAATAACGCGTTGTACAACTTCACGTAATGTACCACCTTGACGCTGTTCCCAGTTAACAAGGTGAGCAATTACTTCAGTGTCAGTTTGAGAGGCAAACTGATACCCTTTTTTAATTAATTCTGCTTTCAGTTCTTGGTAGTTTTCGATAATGCCATTATGTACAACCGCAATCGTACCTGATACATGAGGATGCGCATTATCTTCACAAGGTTCACCATGTGTTGCCCAACGTGTATGAGCAATACCTGTACCACCAATCACTTGTGTCTTTTCTGCTTCATCAGCCAACATTTGCACTTTGCCAGCTTCACGCAGACGTGTCATTTTACAGTCATTATCCACAACCGCTAAACCCGCAGAATCATAACCGCGGTATTCTAAACGACGTAAGCCTTCAATTAAGATTTCAGCGATATCGCGTTGTGCAACTGCACCTACTATTCCACACATTGTGTTATTCCTAAAACTGTGCGTTTATTCGCACTTGGATGTCTTATACCTGATTGGCTTATTCCCCAAGCCATTGTAGAAAGCGGGGATATTTTTTTGTTTTTAGAATAATAGCGTACAAGAAAAGGGCGCTAATTAAATATACGCCCTTATCTTAAAATTATTGTTTTTTCTTCACTGGACGTTTCCATCCACTGATATGAGTTTGCTTAACTCGACTGATCACTAATTCGTTTTCATTCACGTTTTTAGTGAGTGTTGTTCCCGCACCAATTGTTGCTCCATTAGCAACAGTCACTGGTGCCACTAATTGGGTATCTGAGCCAATAAAGACATCATCACCAATAACTGTTTTGAATTTATTCGCACCATCGTAGTTACAAGTAATAGTACCTGCACCAATATTAACATTAGCGCCTACTTCAGTATCACCTAAGTAAGTTAGATGGCCGGCTTTAGAGCCAACTCCTAAACTTGCTTTTTTCATCTCAACAAAGTTACCAACATGAGCTTTATCCGCTAATTCACTACCAGGGCGAAGACGTGCAAAAGGCCCAACAGTACACTCTTGTGCTAAGTTTGCATCCTCGATCACCGTATATGGGCTAATAATCGAGTTATCACCAATCACACAGTTTTTCAGGACACAACCTGTACCAATTTCAACGTTATTCCCTAAAGTCACATCACCTTCAATGATAACGTTAGTATCAATCACGACATCTTTACCGTGAGTTAATGTGCCACGTAAATCAAAGCGCGCCGGATCAAGCAACATAACGCCTTCTAATAATAAACGTTCTGCTTGTTCTGTTTGGTAAATACGTTCTAATGCAGCCAGTTGTAAACGGTTATTCACGCCTTCCATTTCACTATGACGACGAGGGTGAGCCGTTTCAATTTTACGGCCTTCTTTATACGCTAATGCGATAATGTCAGTAATGTAATACTCTTTTTGTGCATTGTTATTATTGAGTTTACCTAACCAACGTTTTAAATCACCACCATTCGCTACTAAAATACCCGTATTGATTTCAGTAATTTTGAGTTGTTCTTCAGAAGCATCTTTTTGCTCGATAATGCCAGTCACTTCGCCATTTTCACGAACAATACGGCCATAGCCCGTTGGGTTATCTAAAATAACCGTTAATAAGCCAATACCGCCTTCTGGTTTTACTTCAATTAAACGTTCTAACGTTTCTTTGGTGATAAGTGGAACATCACCATAAAGCATCAGGATATCTTCATCATCAGCAAAGAAAGGCGCAGCTTGTTGCATTGCGTGACCTGTTCCTAGTTGCTCTGCTTGTAGTACCCAATTAACAGGTTGTGAACCTAATTTTTCTTTCATTAGTTCACCACCGTGCCCATAGACAAGGTGTGTTTGTTGAGCACCTAATGACTTGGCAGTATCAATCACATGTTGCACCATGGATTTACCCGCAAGTTTATGAAGAACTTTAGGTAACTGTGAATACATGCGGGTGCCTTTTCCCGCAGCAAGAATAACAACGCTTTTAGCTGAATTAGACATAATTAACCCGATAACTCCCGTAAAGAATGGCAAGTAAACCTGTTTATGCCAAATAATACTACATATTTCGTCACACAAAATATTTCATGACGCAAAAAAGCCAGTTAGCTAAGAACCAACTGGCTTTTTTATTCATAGACTGCCTATTTACATCAACGTCGAGTCAATTCGATTACACGTAGTTTTGCAATCGCTTTGGCTAATTCTGCTGATGCTTGAGCATAATCAACATCACCATGAGAGGATTGAATGTGTTCTTCAGCTTTACGCTTAGATTCCAACGCTTTCGCTTCATCCAAATCACGACCACGGATAGCTGTATCTGCCAGTACAATGACGCCTGTCGGCTGAACTTCGAGAATACCACCTGAAAGGTAGATAACCTCTTCTTCGCCCGATGTTTTTACGACACGTACCATGCCCGGTTTTATGGCAGTTAATAACGGGGTATGCTGCGGATAAATACCGAGCTCACCTTCGCTACCAGTTACCTGAATTCGTTTGACTTCGCCGTCATATAACTGCTTTTCAGCGCTGACAACTTTCAGGTGGAACGATGTATCGGCCATATCAACCTCCCGTCAGCCGTATTAAAGCTTCTTAGCTTTTTCTACTGCTTCTTCGATAGTACCAACCATGTAGAACGCCTGCTCTGGCAGGTGGTCATAATCACCGTTCAGAATACCTTTAAAGCCACGGATAGTGTCTTTCAGGGAAACGAACTTACCTGGTGAACCGGTAAATACTTCAGCAACGAAGAATGGCTGAGATAGGAAGCGCTGGATCTTACGCGCACGCGCAACAACCAGTTTATCTTCTTCTGACAGTTCATCCATACCTAAGATAGCGATGATGTCTTTCAGTTCCTGATAACGTTGCAGGATAGACTGAACACCACGAGCAACATCATAGTGCTCTTGGCCAACTACCAGTGGGTCTAACTGACGACTGGTTGAATCCAGCGGGTCAACCGCAGGGTAGATACCTAATGAAGCAATTTGACGGCTCAGTACAACTGTCGCATCTAAGTGAGCAAACGTTGTTGCTGGTGATGGGTCAGTTAAGTCATCCGCAGGTACGTATACAGCCTGTACAGAGGTGATTGAACCTGTTTTGGTTGAAGTGATACGTTCTTGCAGAACACCCATCTCTTCAGCCAATGTTGGCTGGTAACCTACCGCTGATGGCATACGACCTAACAGTGCTGATACTTCAGTACCTGCTAAGGTGTAACGATAGATGTTATCGACGAATAACAGTACGTCACGGCCTTCATCACGGAATTTTTCAGCCATAGTCAGACCAGTCAGTGCTACACGCAGACGGTTTCCTGGTGGCTCATTCATCTGACCATAAACTAACGATACTTTGTCAAGAACGTTAGAATCTGTCATTTCATGATAGAAGTCGTTACCCTCACGAGTACGCTCACCAACACCGGCAAATACAGAATAACCTGAGTGCTCGATCGCAATGTTACGGATCAATTCCATCATGTTAACTGTTTTACCAACACCCGCACCACCGAACAGACCTACTTTACCACCTTTAGCAAACGGACAGATTAAGTCCATTACTTTGATACCGGTTTCAAGCAGTTCTTGTGAGTTTGATAACTCTTCGTAGGTAGGTGCTTCACGGTGGATAGACCAACGCTCTTCAGTTGCAATATCACCTTTCATATCGATAGGTGTACCCAGAACGTTCATGATACGTCCCAGTGTTGCTTTACCTACTGGTACTTCAATTGGGTGGCCCAAGTTTTCAACTTTTAAGCCACGGCTTAAACCGTCTGATGTACCCATTGCGATACAACGAACGATACCACCGCCTAACTGTTGCTGAACTTCCAGCACCAGTTTTTCTTTACCATTCATAACCTCAAGAGCGTCGTATACTTTAGGGACGCTATCCTGAGGGAACTCGGCGTCCACTACGGCGCCGATTACCTGGACAATCTTTCCAGTAGCCATCTTGAATCCTCTACGTAATTCGTAAACCTAGCTGTTATACCGCGGCTGCACCAGACACAATTTCTGTAAGTTCCTGAGTAATGCTTGCTTGGCGTGCTTTGTTGTACACCAATTGCAGTTCTTTAATCAGGTTACCACCGTTATCTGTAGCGGCTTTCATCGCGACCATTCGGGCGGCCTGCTCACTCGCTAAGTTCTCTACGACGCTCTGGTAAACTTGCGATTCGATATAACGACGCAGTAAAGTATCCAGTAACGCCTTAGGATCAGGTTCGTACAGATAATCCCAAGATTTTTCTTTCAGCTCTTCATCATCACCTGGTGGTAATGGTAAAACCTGAAGAATTTTAGGCTCTTGAGCCATGGTATTGATGAACTTATTTGCCACCACATACAGTTTATCTAAACGACCTTCGTCATAAGCCTGCAACATGATATTGACTGGACCGATAAGGTCTGACAGTTTTGGATCATCACCCATACCAGTTACTTGACCAACAACATTCCCGCCAACAGAGCCAAAGAATGAAGTGGCTTTAGAACCGATTAGTGCTAAATCTACCTGCACACCTTTTTCAGACCACTCCTTCATGTCTGCCAGCAGTTTTTTGAACAAGTTAATGTTCAAACCACCACACAAACCACGGTCGGTCGAAACAACCAGGTACCCGACACGTTTAACTTCACGCTCTTCGAGGTATGGATGTTTGTATTCCAGATTCCCTAACGCAAGGTGACCAATCACACTGCGCATGGTTTCTGCATAAGGACGGCTGGCTGCCATGCGTTCCTGCGTTTTACGCATTTTCGACGCGGCGACCATCTCCATCGCTTTAGTGATCTTCTGTGTGTTTTGCACACTGGCGATCTTCGAACGTATCTCTTTTGCGCCGGCCATTTCTGCTTCTCCTCATGAACCAGACGGCCTAATATTTAACTATTAGGCCGAATAGTTATTACCAGGACTGAGTCGCTTTGAAGTTTTCTAGCACGCCTTTCAGCTTCGCTTCGATTTCTTCGTTATAAGTACCAGTCTGGTTGATTTCTTTCAATAAATCAGCATGTTCACGAGAGGCATAAGCTAATAAAGCCGCTTCAAATGGCACAACTTTTGAAATTTCAACATCTTCCAGATAACCACGTTCTGCTGCAAACAGTGATAAAGACTGTTGTGCGACAGACATTGGTTCGTACTGTTTCTGTTTCAGCAATTCAGTCACTTTCTGACCGTGGTTCAATTGTTTACGGGTAGCATCGTCCAGATCTGAAGCGAACTGTGAGAATGCTGCCAGCTCACGATACTGCGCAAGTGCAGTACGGATACCACCAGAAAGTTTCTTCATGATCTTAGTCTGAGCTGCACCACCAACACGAGATACGGAGATCCCTGGGTTAACAGCTGGACGGATACCTGCGTTAAACAGGTTAGATTCTAAGAAGATCTGACCATCGGTAATAGAGATTACGTTCGTAGGAACGAATGCAGAAACGTCCCCTGCTTGCGTTTCGATAATTGGTAACGCAGTCAGAGAGCCGGTTTTGCCTTTAACTTCACCATTAGTGAAAGCTTCTACATACTCAGCATTAACGCGAGCAGCACGCTCCAGTAAACGGGAGTGCAGATAGAAAACGTCACCAGGGTATGCTTCACGTCCAGGTGGACGACGAAGTAACAGTGAAATTTGACGGTATGCGACAGCCTGTTTAGACAGGTCATCATAAATAATCAGGGCATCTTCACCACGGTCACGGAAGTATTCACCCATTGCGCAACCTGAATAAGGAGCTAGGTATTGCAGCGCTGCAGATTCTGATGCAGAAGCAACAACAACAATGGTGTTTTCTAACGCGCCATGTTCTTCTAATTTACGAACAACGTTCGAAATAGTAGAGGCTTTCTGACCGATAGCGACATAGATACATTTAATGCCAGAGTCACGTTGGTTGATGATCGCATCGACAGCCAGAGCAGTTTTACCTGTTTGACGGTCACCGATGATCAATTCACGCTGACCACGACCGATTGGGATCATGGCATCGACGGATTTGTAACCTGTTTGTACAGGCTGATCAACTGATTGACGGTCGATAACACCAGGAGCAATCATCTCAACAGGTGAGAATCCATCATGCTCTACTGCACCTTTACCATCAATCGGCTCACCCAGTGTGTTTACCACACGACCAAGCAGACCACGCCCTACAGGTACTTCCAGAATACGACCTGTACATTTAACTTTCATGCCTTCTGCTAAGTCAGCATAAGGACCCATCACAACCGCACCAACAGAGTCGCGCTCTAAGTTCAGTGCGATAGCGAAACGGTTACCCGGCAGTGCGATCATCTCACCCTGCATAACTTCGGCTAAACCGTGGATACGAATGATACCGTCACTAACGGATACAATCGTACCTTCATTGTGAGCTTCACTCACTACATTGAACTGAGCAATGCGCTGCTTGATCAGTTCGCTGATTTCAGTGGAATTCAGTTGCATATGCTCCAGTCCCCTTAAGACTGCAAGACGTCCGTTAATCGCTCTAAACGGCCACGAATACTGCCATCGATGACGAGGTCACCGGCGCGTATAATCATGCCTGCGATAACAGACTTATCAATTTTGCAATTCAGCTTCACTTTGCGTGATAGACGTTTTTCCATCGCTGCAGAAATGTTAGCTAGCTGCTGTTTAGTTAGCTCAATGGCAGAAGTTACTTCAACGTCAACCGTTGACTCTAGTACTGCGCGCAATTGAATAAATTGGCTCAATACTTCAGGCAACGTTGATAAACGGCCATTATCAGCCATAACACGAATTAAATTCTGAGCATGACCATCTAATTGTTCGCCACAAAGGTCAACAAAGATGTCAGCCAGTTTTTCTGATGCTAAAGAACCAGAAAGTAATTCGGTTACCTGCTCATTGCGTGCTACTTCAGCGGTGAACGCCAGCATAACCTGCCATTTATCGACAGCCTGGTTTTCCACAGCAAAGTCAAAAGCTGCTTTGGCGTAGGGGCGAGCTACCGTTGCTATTTCAGACATGCCCCTCCCTCCTTACAGTTCAGCGACCAGTTTATCAACGATGTCGCTATTAGCAGCTTCATCCACGGAACGTTCAATAATTTTCTCGGCACCTGCGATAGCCAGCATTGCGACTTGTTTACGAAGTTCTTCACGAGCACGTTTACGCTCTGCATCCAATTCGGATTGAGCTTGTGCAACGATCTTACTACGTTCTTGCTCTGCTTCTGCTTTAGCATCTTCAATCATTTGAGTGCGTTGTTTATTCGCGGATTCAATGATTGCTTGAGCTTCTGCTTTTGCTTTCGCTAGCTGATCGCCTGCATCGGCTTTCGCTAAATCTAAGTCCTTTTTAGCACGTTCTGCAGATGATAAACCGTCAGCAATTTCTTTTTGACGTTTTTCAATGGCCGCCATAATTGGTGGCCATACGAATTTCATACAGAACAAAACAAACAGGACAAATGCGACGGCCTGGCCGAGGATTGTTGCATTTAAATTCACAGCACAATACCTCTTTCTTGGTTATTAACTAACTTGATGCTTTTACTGCTCATTGCCATCATTAGGCAACAGCAAACATCACGTAAAGGCCCAGACCCACAGCAATCATTGGGATGGCGTCAACCAGACCCATAACGATAAAGAACTGTGTACGCAGAAGAGGGATCAGATCAGGCTGGCGAGCAGCACCTTCTAAAAATTTGCCTCCGAGGATTCCGATACCGATTGCAGCACCGATTGCAGCTAAACCCATCATAATAGCGGCAGCCATGTACAGCAGATCCATACTCAGGTTTTCCATGACAGTCTCCAGTTTGTTTCAGTTATTTCTTCAAAGAGTTAATAATTAATGTTCTTCAGATGCCATCGACAGATAGACAATCGTTAGAACCATGAAAATAAATGCTTGTAACGTAATAATCAGTATGTGGAATATTGCCCAAGGAAGGCTTAATAACCACTGTGACCACCACGGTAACAGACCAGCAATAAGAATAAAGATCAGTTCACCTGCATACATGTTACCAAACAGTCGAAGACCGAGGGAAACAGGTTTTGATAGCAGGCTTACCCCTTCCAAGATTAAGTTGATAGGAATAAAAATTGGGTGATTAAAAGGCTGTAAAGTCAGCTCTTTTGTAAACCCTTTTATGCCTTTCATCTTAATGCTATAGAAAAGGATCAGGATAAATACACCAATTGCCATCGATAGAGTAATACTCACGTCCGCAGTCGGAACGATGCGTAACGCTGGTAACCCTAAGATGTGTTCACCGATATAAGGGATGAAGTCGATTGGTAATAAATCCAGGGCATTCATTAACAGCACCCAAACGAACACAGTCAATGCCAAAGGTGCAATGACCTTGCTCTTTCCGTGATACATATCACGGACGCTGCTATCAACGAAACCGATGATCATTTCTACTGCAGTCTGGAATTTTCCCGGTACGCCACTGGTTGCTCTTACTGCTACTTTTCTAAACAGCCATAGGAATAATGCTCCCATCAATACTGAAAAGAAAAGTGAGTCAATATTTAACACCCAGAATGATGGCGCATTTTCAGCATGGGGATTGACCAACTCGAAAGTACGCAGGTCCAACTGAAGGTTATTCAGGTGGTGACCTATGTAGTCTCTAGTGGTTAATGCTTCTCCTGATGCAGACATGATGCCAATTACCCTTTTGTTGTTAAAAACGCTAACCGTTAATGACGGCTGGTGCAACGACCTGCATAACAAGCACCGCTAAGTAGGTCATGACCAGTGGTGCAAATGCCGCTTTAAACACTCCTAAAGCAACAATCAGCAAGGCTATTGATAATATAACCTTCAACCCTTCACTGAAAGCAAAAAGCCAGTTTATGCGAACTGGAGCTTCTTCTTCGTTGACTTTTTGTAAGCGCATTAACAAAAGAAAAGCAATATTGGGTAACCAACATGCCAATCCGCCTAAAAAAGCCGAAAAACTCCAGTCAGTACTCTTTAAGTAGAAACTCGCACTGAGAATAACAAAAGTCATAAACTGCAAAAATAACAGTTTCAGTGCAACTTTCCCGTTGTAGAGGGAGACAGACATGACGTTTGTATTCTCCAGACTAGCTATCGTAAAAGGTATTACTGAATGATGTATCAAACTGTCTTTGCTATAAAGTGTCAAGTGACAAAAACGAGCAAATTATACGGGGCGTGGCAATGAATTCAATCAATAAGTAGCGAAAAAGTGAAGATTAATTTAAATTTCTTACCAAGGTTCCATTTATGAAAAATGATTAAGGACAAAAAGAGTAAAAATAATAGTACTGAATAAAATAAATAGCGTGATATATGTCACATATATAAAAGTATAAATAAAGCTTATTTCATAAAATATATAACAGAGTTAACAAATAAACTCCCTTTTATGAACAATTTAGTGGCAATTGAAAAATAATTAGCCAATTTTCAATTAAATAAATTCAATATTTTTATAATGCACAGAATTATTAATTTATTTTGGAAATAAAAAGAGAAAAACTAAGGTTACAAAGAGAATTGAAGTAAAAGATAACAAATTGTTAAATTATTGTTTTATTAAGGTGATTTTTAATGTTCCTCATAAATCCCCATAAAACAAATGGCGATAACATTGTAAATATTATCGCCAGAGCACAAAAAATGAAAAAAGGATCAGTGAAGCTCAATATTTTTGATTAAATAATCACCAAATGTCTTTGTTCATTCAATTCAGGTATCGATAAGCTAATCACTTTCTCAGGCATTTTTAATCCATTTTCAGTAAGTTCATCTAACTCTTCTTGATGAATTTGTCCTTTCAATGCATAAAAACGACCATGTTCTTCAGTCACTAAATGAGAGCACCAAGAGAGCATATCGTTCATAGAGGCAAATGCTCGACTGATAACACCATCAAAAGGTTTCTCTGTTTGGTATTCTTCAACACGGTATTGAACTGGCTCAATATTATTAAGTCCTAGTTCGTGCTGAACTTGCTTCATAAAGCGAACGCGTTTACCTAAGCTATCCAATAACACAAAGTGGTGATCGGGACGCATTATCGCCAATGGAATACCTGGCAATCCAGGTCCAGTTCCCACATCAATAAATCTTTCACCTTCAAGATATTGGCTCACAACAATGCTATCCAAGATATGACGGATAAGCATTTGCTGTGGATCTCTTACAGATGTGAGATTGTAGGCTTTATTCCATTTATCAAGCATCGCAACATAACCCGTAAGTTTTTCAGCTTGAATATCGGTAAGCTCAATGTTGGCTTGCTTAGCCAGCTTTTTTAGCCGATTAAGTAAGTCACTCATGATGCGCTCCTGCGTAATAGACCCTGTTTTTTTAACCAAACTAATAAAATGGAAATAGCAGCAGGTGTAACTCCTGAGATCCGCGATGCTTGTCCGATCGATGTTGGTTTGTGATCGTTAAGTTTTGCAATAACTTCGTTAGATAATCCGCTAACTTGTTTATAGTCCAGATCAATCGGTAACGCAGCATTTTCGTTGCGTAGTTGCTTTTCGATCTCTTCTTGCTGGCGACTAATGTAGCCTTCGTACTTAACTTGGATCTCAACTTGTTCAGCTGCTTGCGGTTTTGAATCATCAATACCCGGTGCAAAACGAGTAATATTCTTCAGTATGTCGTAAGTCATTTCAGGGCGACGTAATAAATCTTCACCATTAGCTTCTTTGGATAATGGTGTATTTAGTAATTCATTGATTTCTGAAAGATTATCAGCTTGTGGATGAACCCAAATATTTCTTAAACGTTGACGTTCTTTTTCAACAAGCTCAACTTTTTCACTAAATTGTGCCCAACGGTTGTCATCAACCATGCCTAATTCACGACCAATTTCGGTTAGACGTAAATCAGCATTATCTTCACGTAACATCAAGCGATATTCAGCACGTGAAGTAAACATGCGGTATGGCTCTTTTGTACCAAGAGTACATAGATCATCAACTAATACACCTATGTATGCTTGATCACGACGAGGGAACCAACCTTCTTGATCGAAGGCATAACGTGCCGCGTTAAGCCCTGCAAGCATGCCTTGAGCAGCGGCTTCTTCATAACCCGTTGTACCGTTAATTTGGCCAGCAAAGAATAACCCGTTAATAAACTTGCTTTCTAGGGTTTGTTTTAGATCTCTAGGATCGAAGAAGTCATATTCAATAGCATAACCAGGTCTAATGATCTTCGCATTTTCCATACCTTTCATGGAATTTACGATTTGCATTTGAACATCAAAAGGTAAGCTTGTTGAAATACCATTTGGGTAAATTTCGTTACTTGTTAAACCTTCAGGCTCTAAAAAGATCTGATGTGAATTACGATCAGCAAATCTCATCACTTTATCTTCAATAGATGGGCAATAACGAGGCCCTATTCCTTCGATGACGCCAGCGTACATTGGGCTACGATCGAGGTTATTACGAATAACTTCGTGCGTTTTTTCGTTTGTGTATGTGATATGGCAAGGCATTTGTTCAGGATGCTGATCCACATTTCCTAAAAACGAGAAAACAGGCATTGGAGTATCACCCAACTGAACGGCTAATTGGCTAAAATCGATAGTTCTAGCATCAATACGAGGTGGTGTACCTGTTTTTAAACGACCTACACGTAGCGGTAATTCGCGTAGTCTGTGTGATAACGAAACTGAAGGTGGATCTCCAGCACGGCCACCACTGTAATTTTCTAAGCCAATATGGATTTTTCCATCAAGGAAAGTACCTACAGTTAGAACAACAGATTTAGCACGGAATTTTAAGCCCATGCGGGTAACAGCACCCGTTACTTGGTCATTTTCAACAATGAGATCTTCAACAGGTT
This sequence comes from Proteus sp. G2618, assembly GCF_009915995.1. NCBI lineage: Bacteria > Pseudomonadati > Pseudomonadota > Gammaproteobacteria > Enterobacterales > Morganellaceae > Proteus > Proteus sp. G2618. The sequence continues at coordinate 201,399 of NZ_JAABNI010000006.1, forward strand.
GTTGGAAGATCATTAAATTAGGTTGATTTTCAAGAGTAGTACGAACAGCTTGGCGATAAAGAACACGGTCAGCCTGTGCTCTTGTTGCTCTTACAGCTGGGCCCTTACTTGCGTTAAGGGTTCTGAATTGGATCCCTGCATGGTCAATAGCGGTTGCCATTAATCCACCCATGGCATCGATCTCTTTTACCAGATGCCCTTTACCAATCCCACCAATAGCTGGGTTACAAGACATTTGGCCCAAAGTATCAATATTGTGGGTCAGTAATAGGGTTTGACGCCCCATACGAGCTGCAGCCATAGCGGCTTCTGTACCGGCGTGACCACCACCGATGACAATGACGTCAAAGTGTTCTGGATAAAACATGTGTGAACCTTAAATGTTACGAATGCTGAATGTGTTGCATTGGGAAAACGAATTCTACTCAACTTTTTGACAGATACAAGCGAGCAGATCCGCAGGTAATTATTTAAAGATCTTTTTATTTAAAGATCTCTTTATTAGATCTTTTATTAAGGAAGCGATCCTCTGTGGATAAGTGGATTTTCTATTTAAAGATCATAAAAGTGTAAAGGATCATATACTGTGAATGATCCGTGATCTATCTGCTGATAAGCTGGGATCAAAATGACGACTTATACACAGGTCATTTATTGATATAGCCTTATACAATGGATAACTACGGGTTAACCCCTGCTTTTAAGCAGAGTTATCCACATTCGTTTGCTGTTTTTTTGTGCAAATTAAAGTAAATTTTTCCAAGAAGCTATCCATTCTTCTGCTGGATCTTCCGGAATGTCGTACTTTTGAATATCAATTTCGAGACGATCGCCAAGGCGAGTTGCCCCTTTTTCCACCAATTTTTGATCCAATGTTCTGATCGCACCGCAGAAAGTATCATATTCACTACTTCCTATGCCGATCGCACCAAAGGTGATATTGCTAAGATCAACGGAATCAGCAGATATCTCATTAGCAAAAGGCAGTAGGTTGTCAGGAATATCACCCGCACCATGCGTTGATGTGACCACCAGCCAGATCCCTTTATTTGGAAGATCATTAAGAGAAGGCCCATGGTGCAGATCTGTCTCAAATCCTTCATCAGATAAGATCTCTGCAAGGTGTTCTGCGACATATTCAGCACTACCCATGGTACTGCCACTAATAAGAGTGACTTTTTTCATTAATGATCTCCTTATGTTCAAGACGCGCTATTGTACGCTGTGAATCACTTGGGATCTACCTGTGGATAATGTGGTTATAAAAAAAAAATAAGAATTTACCCTTATGGCTTGATCGTCCTTATTATCGGGTTTTGCAGTGAGATCAGGGTTTCTGTTGATTGAATTTCATCGATTGTCTGAATTTTGTTGATAAGTACGTCTTGTAAGGCTTCTATACTTTTACACATAACCTTAGTAAAAATACTGTATTGCCCTGTTGTGTAGTACACCTCTACAACTTCATCTAACTTGTCTAGTTTATCTAATGCTGTGTGATAGTCTTTTGCACTCTTAAGAATAATTCCAATAAAGCAGCAGACATCAAAACCGAGTTGCTTTTCACTAATATCAACTCGAGTTCCTGCAATAATTCCCGCTTGCTTCATTTTCTCAACTCGAACATGAATTGTGCCTGGGCTAACTTCGAATTTTTTGGCTAACTCAGCGTAAGGTGTTCTCGCATTCGCCATTAATGCGTGAAGTATGTCACGATCGAGATTATCGATCTGATAAATATTGTCCATAAATCCCCTCTGTTTTTAACGATAATACATTTTTATAGCGTTATTTTTAACGATTTTAAACAAGCAAGGCTATTTTTAATGAAGTATATTGAATTTAGTACCCATTTTGTTGCTTAATCTATATCAGCAAAACACGACATCACCACTAGGGATACAAAAATGGAAAAATCATTCATCCAGACTCAACAGCAAATTAGCTTTGTTAAATCTTATTTTTCACGACTGCTGGAAAAAGAATTAGGACTGATTGAAGTTCAAGGACCGATCTTAAGTCGCCTTGGTGATGGAACTCAAGATAACTTATCAGGCCATGAGAAGGCAGTACAAGTTAAAGTCAAATCTTTACCAGATTCTACTTTTGAGGTTGTCCATTCATTAGCTAAATGGAAACGTAAAACATTAGGTCGTTTTGGATTTAGTTCTGGGCAAGGTCTTTATACTCATATGAAAGCTTTGCGACCAGACGAAGATCGCTTAACTCAAATCCACTCAGTTTATGTTGATCAGTGGGATTGGGAAAAAGTGATGGAAGATAAAGAGCGTACAGTTCCTTATCTTAAACAGACAGTGGGTAAAATTTATCAGGCAATAAAAGAAACTGAAAAAGCCGTCAGCGAAGAATTTGGTCTGGTACCGTTCCTGCCAGATCAAATTCAATTTATCCACACTGAAGAGTTATTGCGTCGTTATCCTGATCTTGATGCTAAAGGTCGTGAAAAAGCAATTGCCAAAGAATGTGGCGCCGTTTTCTTAATTGGTATTGGCGGTAAGCTTTCTAGTGGTGAAGCTCATGACGTGAGAGCACCTGATTATGATGACTGGACGACACCAAACGAAGATGGATTTGAAGGTTTAAACGGTGACATTCTTGTCTGGAACCCTGTTCTACAAGATGCGTTTGAATTGTCATCAATGGGTATCCGTGTCGATCCTGAAACATTAATGCGTCAGTTAACACTAACAGATGATACTAAGCGTCTTGAGCTGGATTGGCACAAAGCATTAATGCATGGTGATATGCCTCAAACTATCGGTGGTGGTATCGGCCAATCTCGTTTAGTGATGTTACTGCTACAAAAAGAGCACATTGGGCAAGTACAATGCGGCGTGTGGGAAAAAGACACCCGTTTAGCTTTTGCCGATATGCTGTAATTATTGGCGCCAGCGTCGAAGTAAACGACTTTTTAATCCAGTATCAAAACGCCATATATGGTCAAAGATTTTCATGATGCTGGGTTTACCGTAATTGGATAGGGTAACCGCATGGAAGCGATTGTGCTGTTGCTGTTGGCTTTTTTTGATTTTGTTGATTAGGTTTTCGGGTAACCTTTGGGCGACAAAGTCAGAAATAACAACAGCATCAGCATCTTTCCATGCTGGGCTATTGAGTTTTTCTGCGACATTATCTAGACAAGCACTTAAATCTGTCCCCCCTCTAAATGACTGATTCAAAAACTTGATAAGCTCTTGCAGGCCATTAGACGATGACAATTGGTAATGTACAGTTTCAGTGGAAAATAACATCACATGGCATGAACGATTATTAGCTAGCGCTATTTTCATCAATGCTAATCCAAAAGCTTTAGCACACTGTTCGTTAAATCCCCCCATTGAACCTGATGTATCAATACATACAATAAAAGGCCCTCTCGGTCTTTCTTCATCATGATGATGAGTTACTGGACGCAATACAGTACGCTCTTGCCAATTATCCCCTTGTAACCGATAAGTATTGAGCTGCTTTTCCACCAGCTTTCGATAAAATTCATATTCTATTTCATTAATACCTAACAAGGCGAGTTCGGCAGGAAGTAAGCGCAAGATATCATCACTGAGCCCTATTCCATTGACTTGCTCTGGTGTTGTATCGGGTGCTTTCTCAACAATAGTCACTGGTTCAAAAATCACACTCTCTTCAGGAAGTGATTTGGCTGTTTTGCTACGGCCAAGCAAACTTGCGAGTTTATGTAATTCAGGTTGTTGATCGAGAAAGTCGCTATAACGTTGAATAATTTTCTCATCGAAAGGTGTTTTTGTTAAAACGCCTTTGCTCATATCCCATAAACGTCCTGCTGCACGCTCATTTTCTGAGAATGTATTACTTAAGCTTCCACTTAACGCTAAACGTTCTTGTAGTTCTGCAAGGAGTTGCTCTTGTTCTTGGTCAAATAGCGCTTTGTGTAATGCTGTGACTTGGAAAATTAAACTTATCCGCCAGTGTTGAATAAACAAAGCTTGTTGGGCTGGTGAAAAAGGCTTATTGGTTTTAATTAGTTGTGATGCTTCTTCAATAAAAGAAGAGTCTAGTTTGTTTAATTCAGCCAGTATTTGCTCTACTTGCTGATTAAATATGGCGTTACCTAATGACTGAGTTTGTTGATAAAGGGCAAACTCATCAGCAATCATGGTAGGTACTAAGGTTTCTTTTACTCTTTGCTGTAAGCTTTTTTTCCATTGGTGGATATCTTTAAGTAAGGCTTTTTTGAGCTTTGGGTGTTTTTCAAAAAATACCGCTAATTGAGGTGATGCAAGTATAGCAATAATGACTTCCTCAATAAGCTGCCCTTCATTTATGGCTAAAAGCATATCTAATGTTGAAAGTGTCAGCATAATATCATTACTTTATTTGGCTTTTTAATTGCGATAATTTTTCATTAAGCTGAACAAAGCTTTGTTCGATGGAAATAAGGCTATCATTATCAATAAATAAATTTGGTTGATGATGATTAAATTTTTCCTGCTCACCATAAATTTCTTGAGTCAGATCTTTTAATTTATCTAGCCACTCTTTGTTATTTTCAATAGGAGCGGCAGGCGCAGTCTCTTTTTGTTGATAAAGAGATGTTGTTCGACGACTAACATCTAAAATTTCTAATACACCATCTTGACGTATTTGCGCATTAATTGATTGTGGGAAACCAATGCCATTTAAACGCGCTAATAATTCATTCCCTTTAGCTAAAAAGTTTTCTAATGCTTTTTGCTCGATAGTAATAAAGTTAACTTGAATACTATGGATATGTAGAGGGATATGTAAAAACAACGTGAATTTATCAGCCTGCATTTTTTCTGATAGGCTAAAATGTGCATTTCGTCCAAACATTCCACTTTGTTTTTCAAAACGAAAGGCCTGTTGCTCTTGTTTACTTCTTGTTGATTGCATCCACTCAGCCCATAAACTTTCTGTTTTTCTAATCAACTCTAGCTGGTGGTAGGCTTGTTCTGTTAAAAGGCTTTGTAATAACTTATCTAATAATGCAAATGATGCTTGGTCATGCCACAGGCAATCTTTTAATAAAATAAGATCTAATGGTGAAATAGCACAACGGCCATTAAAAAAAGCACTGGCTTGTAAAAGGCGTACCGCTTTTTTCCAACGTCTATCTGAAACATAAGGTGCTGCATCACTTTTATCTAAAGACTCACGAAGTTGATAAATTAAATCAAATAAGTGGTCATCTAAAGTGACCTTTTCTAATTCTGATTGCCAACGTGAGAACTCTTCTGCGGTAATTTGGATATGTTCTGGAATATGAAAAGAGCTTACATCTTTATTAATGAGTAGTGCACGAAAGTTTTTCTTATCCTGAACTTTGGTTAGCCAAATGCGGATAAGCATTCGGTCATATAGTGCTTCAAGACTACTGTCTGAATCAGGTAGCTCATTAGAGGCTGAGACTAATAAACGCATTGGAATAGCAACTTCAGCTTCTCCATTTCTAAATTTACGCTCATTAATCGCCGTTAATAATGTATTAAGAATAGCGGGCCCTGCTTTCCATATTTCATCAAGAAAGACAACCTCAGCATCAGGTAGATATCCCTCGACCAAACGCTGATATTTACCTTCATCTTTTAAAGCTTGAATAGATAAAGGGCCAAAAATTTCTTCAGGGGTTGAAAAACGCGTCATTAGGTATTCAAAAGCTTTAGCCTCTTTAAAGGCTTCTTTCATTCTTCTGGCTATTAAACTTTTAGCAATACCCGGAGGGCCAAGTAAGAAAACACTCTCACCACTCAGTGCTGCAAGTAGACAAAGACGGATAGCTGACTGTCGCTCATAAAGCCCAGTTTCAAGATATTGGCTAAGTTGTGATATCCGCTCTGCAAGTTGCATAAACACTCCTAATAATGGGTACTTATTTTCGTCATCACCCTGAAAATATCAGAAAAGGATCGCTGACATATAGTCAAACATTCTATTAGCACACAAATTGTTTATAACAAAAATCGATTCAGCTTCCTACTGCTTATTTTTGGTTCTTTTTTGTTTTACTAGCGAAACGTTTCGATGGTGATCACGTTTTTTCATTAATGTTGCTGAGATGATCGGTTTAAAATATTGAATGTCATTTATGTGATACATCTAGAATTTATTACTGAGAGTAAGGAAAAATCATGGAAGCGAAGAAACTTGTGATTTTAGGTAGTGTTAATGCTGATCATATTCTTAATGTTGCCCATTTTCCGCTTCCTGGTGAAACTATTTCAGGTAACCAATTTCAAATGGTATTTGGCGGTAAAGGTGCTAATCAGGCGGTCGCCGCTGGGCGTTGTGGTGCGAATATTTCATTTCTTGCTTGTTTAGGAAACGATGATATTGGTAAAAAAGCCAAAGCTCAATTAATGACGGATAACATTGATACCAAGAGCATTGAGTTAATTGATGACGTAGCAACAGGTGTCGCGCTGATTTTTGTTAATCAGCAGGGTGAAAATGTCATCGGTATTCATGCTGGTGCTAATGGACGATTAGATACAAGTTATGTTCAGCTCCATGGGAATATAATAAAAGAAGCTGATGCTCTATTAATGCAATTAGAATCACCACTTGATTCTGTTTTGAAAGCCGCGGAAATCGCTAAACAAGAAAATGTGCAAGTAATATTAAATCCAGCACCAGCTCAGGCATTACCTGATGAGCTGTTATCACTTGTCGATATTATTACTCCAAACGAAACGGAGACTGAATATCTGACTGGAATTAAAGTTATCGATGATGAAAGTGCTCAACAAGCAGCGGATGTTTTACATAATAAAGGTATTAAAACGGTTCTTATTACATTAGGAAGCCGTGGAGTTTGGGTGAGTGAGCAAAATAATAAAGGTTGTATCGTTCCTGCATTTAAAGTGAAAGCAGTAGATACCATCGCAGCAGGTGATACATTTAATGGCGCGTTAATCACTGCTTTATTAGAAGGGCAATCTATGATGTCAGCGATTAAGTTTGCTCATGCCGCGGCTGCTATTGCTGTCACTCGAGCAGGAGCTCAACCATCAGTACCTTGGCGTCATGAAGTGGATACTTTTTTAGCTTCATCCTTATAGGGTGTTTCTTCTATATATAAAGAAAAAGAGAGCATAGGCTCTCTTTTTTAGTTTAAATAAAGCTATCAGGCCTTTTTCTTTTTATTAGTTAAATTATCGCCATCATGTTTATCAAGGAGTAAGAATACAAAGGAAGACAGCAATGTAATGATACCAACAGTAATAAAAGTATAATGGAAGTTATCAACCGTAGTGCCCACATTCTCTGTATCAAAATATCCTAAAATAGATGCACTCACTGCAATACCAAAACTAATTGCCAATTGTTGGGTGACAGCCAAAACACTATTTCCTGAACTTGCATTATTGTCTGTTAAATCAGCCAATGAAATTGTATTCATTGATGTAAATTGTATAGACATGACCACCCCTAATAAAAAGAGTGGAATGACAAGATAGTAAATAGACATATCCGGTGATTGAAGTGAGAACTGAGCTATCATCAAACCAATAATAATTGTGATAGCAAAGAGTGTTCGGCGATAGCTAAATTTTACTAAGATCTTTGTGACAAATGATTTTGCTAAAATAGAACCTAAAGCCATTGGGGCCATCATCATACCAGAAATTATTGCAGGGTAACCAAAACCCACTTGCAACATAAGTGGCATTAAGAAAGGAATACACCCAGTTCCTAATCTTGTTGCAATATTTCCTGCAATACCGACAGAGAATGTGCGTGTTTTAAATATATTGAGAGGGATTAGTGGTTGCTGGTGGCGTCTTGCATGATTGACGTATAACCCAAGTAAAGAAAATCCACCTAAAATAATGGCAATAGGAATATAGCGAGAGATATTTTTATCACCAAAAAGATCAAGACTGACAGAAAGCATGACTAAGCCAAAACCAAAGAAAATAAAGCCAAGTAAATCAAACTTTCGTTTTGGCATAGTGAAATTAGGCATATGCTTGATGGCATAGAAAATACCTAATAGGCCAATAGGAATATTTATAATAAATATCCAATGCCAAGAGGCATAAGTAACCAATATCCCTCCTAAAAGAGGTCCAGCTATGGGGCCTACTAATCCTGGCATTGTGACAAAGTTGAGAATGGGCAGTAATTCGCTGCGTGGATAAGCTCTTAATAAAGCAAGGCGTGCAACCGGCATCATCATTGCGCCACCTATACCTTGTATAATTCGTGAAATAACAAGAAAAGTGAGGTTAGGAGAAAGTGCACATAATAAAGAGCCACCAGAAAATAAAGAAACCGCAATAATAAAAATTTTACGCGTTCCAAATCTATCGGCTAACCATCCACTGACAGGGATTAATAATGCAACAGTTAAGGTATAGCTGATAACAGCCGATTGCATCGCGAGAGGAGAATGATTAAGACTTTTTGCTATGTCTGGTAATGCCGTATTAAGAATGGTTGCATCGAGAGCCTGCATAAAAAAAGCCATTGCAGCAATCCAAGGCAACCCAGACATATTTTTGGCGGATTTCAACATGAAGCATATACCGTCTTTGTTCTATATTTTGATTATCGCTTCATTATAAACAGAAAACCTACAAAATTTGTATTAAAACTATTCAATCACTGGTTAATAATACTAAACAGAGATCACGCGCCTTATTTCCATCTTTATCAATAATTGCCTGAACAATTTGGTTATGTGTTTCCGGTTGAACTGTTTCATTACCCACAATAAGATCAAAATACTTTTTATAAGCAGAAAGAAATAATGAGCCAAAAGAGGCAAAGAACGGATTGCCACTTGCTTGATAAATGAGATAGTGAAATTGAGTATCGATATCTAGCCAATGTTGTCTGTCAAAATTCTCATCAAGTAACTGCATTTCTCTGCCAAATAAAACAAGAGACTGTTTTTGGCTTTCAGTTGCATTAAATGCGGCTAAATAACAGGCTTGAGGTTCTATTGCTAAACGAACGTGATGGAAATAATGGCTGACTTTATTAAATTCGCCACTGTCTATCCACCAATTAAGAAGATCATTATCTAATAGATTCCAATTTTGCATTGGAGTGACACGAGTACCTATTCTTGGACGAGGTAAAAGCATTCCTTTAGCAGCAAGCATTTTTATTGCTTCTCTAATAACAGTCCTGCTGACAGAGAGCAATTCTGCTAATTCTATTTCTCCTGGTAACAAAGATTCAGGTTCATAGTGACCAGAAAGAATTTGTTTACCTAATTTTTCAGCAACTATATAAGAAAGATTTTTTTGAGAAGCTGAACGTTGTTCGCTAAATTGCATAATAAAGGTTACCTATACCATAATTTGTCTTCTATCTTACGTGAGTCAGCTAGAGAAAGCTGTTCGGATTTCACGCTATCAGCATAAAATTAGAGCGTTTTTCTTTATTTTGTTGAAAAAAAAAGCGAACAGAAAAAAAGTTGAAATAAATACTTGCGCTAATCCGAGAACTCCCTATAATGCGCATCCACTGACCGACGATGAGCTGACAACAGCCACGAAGGATAGCGAAGAGAAAAGAAAAAAGTTTGAAAAAACTCTTGACTCTTCAGAGGAATAACGTAATATACGCCTCCTCGCAACAACGCAGAAGACCGGAAACGGCAGCGAATGTTGCACTGCTCTTTAACAAATTATCAGACAATCTGTGTGGGCACTCGCAGAGACGATATCTTCTAAAATATTAGATGTATCAAGTCTTGAAGAGTGAACAACAAAAGTAAATTCATTTATGAATAGCTAAGTTTTCGATTTCTTTGAGCATCAAACACTTTTAATTGAAGAGTTTGATCATGGCTCAGATTGAACGCTGGCGGCAGGCCTAACACATGCAAGTCGAGCGGTAACAGGAGAAAGCTTGCTTTCTTGCTGACGAGCGGCGGACGGGTGAGTAATGTATGGGGATCTGCCCGATAGAGGGGGATAACTACTGGAAACGGTGGCTAATACCGCATGACGTCTACGGACCAAAGCAGGGGCTCTTCGGACCTTGCGCTATCGGATGAACCCATATGGGATTAGCTAGTAGGTGGGGTAATGGCTCACCTAGGCGACGATCTCTAGCTGGTCTGAGAGGATGATCAGCCACACTGGGACTGAGACACGGCCCAGACTCCTACGGGAGGCAGCAGTGGGGAATATTGCACAATGGGCGCAAGCCTGATGCAGCCATGCCGCGTGTATGAAGAAGGCCTTAGGGTTGTAAAGTACTTTCAGCGGGGAGGAAGGTGTTAAGATTAATACTCTTAGCAATTGACGTTACCCGCAGAAGAAGCACCGGCTAACTCCGTGCCAGCAGCCGCGGTAATACGGAGGGTGCAAGCGTTAATCGGAATTACTGGGCGTAAAGCGCACGCAGGCGGTCAATTAAGTCAGATGTGAAAGCCCCGAGCTTAACTTGGGAATTGCATCTGAAACTGGTTGGCTAGAGTCTTGTAGAGGGGGGTAGAATTCCACGTGTAGCGGTGAAATGCGTAGAGATGTGGAGGAATACCGGTGGCGAAGGCGGCCCCCTGGACAAAGACTGACGCTCAGGTGCGAAAGCGTGGGGAGCAAACAGGATTAGATACCCTGGTAGTCCACGCTGTAAACGATGTCGATTTAGAGGTTGTGGTCTTGAACCGTGGCTTCTGGAGCTAACGCGTTAAATCGACCGCCTGGGGAGTACGGCCGCAAGGTTAAAACTCAAATGAATTGACGGGGGCCCGCACAAGCGGTGGAGCATGTGGTTTAATTCGATGCAACGCGAAGAACCTTACCTACTCTTGACATCCAGAGAATCCTTTAGAGATAGAGGAGTGCCTTCGGGAACTCTGAGACAGGTGCTGCATGGCTGTCGTCAGCTCGTGTTGTGAAATGTTGGGTTAAGTCCCGCAACGAGCGCAACCCTTATCCTTTGTTGCCAGCGCATAATGGCGGGAACTCAAAGGAGACTGCCGGTGATAAACCGGAGGAAGGTGGGGATGACGTCAAGTCATCATGGCCCTTACGAGTAGGGCTACACACGTGCTACAATGGCAGATACAAAGAGAAGCGACCTCGCGAGAGCAAGCGGAACTCATAAAGTCTGTCGTAGTCCGGATTGGAGTCTGCAACTCGACTCCATGAAGTCGGAATCGCTAGTAATCGTAGATCAGAATGCTACGGTGAATACGTTCCCGGGCCTTGTACACACCGCCCGTCACACCATGGGAGTGGGTTGCAAAAGAAGTAGGTAGCTTAACCTTCGGGAGGGCGCTTACCACTTTGTGATTCATGACTGGGGTGAAGTCGTAACAAGGTAACCGTAGGGGAACCTGCGGTTGGATCACCTCCTTACCTAAGAGATACGTG
>NZ_JAABNI010000007.1:0-32532 GCF_009915995.1 Proteus sp. G2618
CACGTATCTCTTAGGTAAGGAGGTGATCCAACCGCAGGTTCCCCTACGGTTACCTTGTTACGACTTCACCCCAGTCATGAATCACAAAGTGGTAAGCGCCCTCCCGAAGGTTAAGCTACCTACTTCTTTTGCAACCCACTCCCATGGTGTGACGGGCGGTGTGTACAAGGCCCGGGAACGTATTCACCGTAGCATTCTGATCTACGATTACTAGCGATTCCGACTTCATGGAGTCGAGTTGCAGACTCCAATCCGGACTACGACAGACTTTATGAGTTCCGCTTGCTCTCGCGAGGTCGCTTCTCTTTGTATCTGCCATTGTAGCACGTGTGTAGCCCTACTCGTAAGGGCCATGATGACTTGACGTCATCCCCACCTTCCTCCGGTTTATCACCGGCAGTCTCCTTTGAGTTCCCGCCATTATGCGCTGGCAACAAAGGATAAGGGTTGCGCTCGTTGCGGGACTTAACCCAACATTTCACAACACGAGCTGACGACAGCCATGCAGCACCTGTCTCAGAGTTCCCGAAGGCACTCCTCTATCTCTAAAGGATTCTCTGGATGTCAAGAGTAGGTAAGGTTCTTCGCGTTGCATCGAATTAAACCACATGCTCCACCGCTTGTGCGGGCCCCCGTCAATTCATTTGAGTTTTAACCTTGCGGCCGTACTCCCCAGGCGGTCGATTTAACGCGTTAGCTCCAGAAGCCACGGTTCAAGACCACAACCTCTAAATCGACATCGTTTACAGCGTGGACTACCAGGGTATCTAATCCTGTTTGCTCCCCACGCTTTCGCACCTGAGCGTCAGTCTTTGTCCAGGGGGCCGCCTTCGCCACCGGTATTCCTCCACATCTCTACGCATTTCACCGCTACACGTGGAATTCTACCCCCCTCTACAAGACTCTAGCCAACCAGTTTCAGATGCAATTCCCAAGTTAAGCTCGGGGCTTTCACATCTGACTTAATTGACCGCCTGCGTGCGCTTTACGCCCAGTAATTCCGATTAACGCTTGCACCCTCCGTATTACCGCGGCTGCTGGCACGGAGTTAGCCGGTGCTTCTTCTGCGGGTAACGTCAATTGCTAAGAGTATTAATCTTAACACCTTCCTCCCCGCTGAAAGTACTTTACAACCCTAAGGCCTTCTTCATACACGCGGCATGGCTGCATCAGGCTTGCGCCCATTGTGCAATATTCCCCACTGCTGCCTCCCGTAGGAGTCTGGGCCGTGTCTCAGTCCCAGTGTGGCTGATCATCCTCTCAGACCAGCTAGAGATCGTCGCCTAGGTGAGCCATTACCCCACCTACTAGCTAATCCCATATGGGTTCATCCGATAGCGCAAGGTCCGAAGAGCCCCTGCTTTGGTCCGTAGACGTCATGCGGTATTAGCCACCGTTTCCAGTAGTTATCCCCCTCTATCGGGCAGATCCCCATACATTACTCACCCGTCCGCCGCTCGTCAGCAAGAAAGCAAGCTTTCTCCTGTTACCGCTCGACTTGCATGTGTTAGGCCTGCCGCCAGCGTTCAATCTGAGCCATGATCAAACTCTTCAATTAAAAGTGTTTGATGCTCAAAGAAATCGAAAACTTAGCTATTCATAAATGAATTTACTTTTGTTGTTCACTCTTCAAGACTTGATACATCTAATATTTTAGAAGATATCGTCTCTGCGAGTGCCCACACAGATTGTCTGATAATTTGTTAAAGAGCAGTGCAACATTCGCTGCCGTTTCCGGTCTTCTGCGTTGTTGCGAGGAGGCGTATATTACGTTATTCCTCTGAAGAGTCAAGAGTTTTTTCAAACTTTTTTCTTTTCTCTCTGTTCTCTCAGCTAACTCACTTAGCGTGGTTCGCCGTGACAACGAGGACGCATTATAGGGAGTTTTCTGAGGCTGGCAATAGTTTTTTTAAGAAAAAAAATCGTTTGCTTAATTCCACAGCAAAACCCCCACTTATACGCATTTATCAACAACCTTATCCACAGAGCACCTTTTTATATAAAATTAGCATGTCAAACGCAAACGTTTGCGTTATTATAGCGGTCGATTAAGTAAGATTGATTTTGTGTCCATCTTCTGAAATGTTAGTTAAGCAAACACAATTTCACTGTATTAATGTGATTTAACTTCACCATTACTACCGTTATACCAACCCCAAGGGATAAAACTCATGCAACATCTTCGTCCTATCCGCCGTGCACTTTTAAGTGTGTCTGATAAAGCAGGTATTTTAGAATTTGCTAAAGCACTTGTTGAAAGAAAAATAGAACTCTTATCTACAGGTGGAACCGCACGTCTATTAGCAGAAGCTGGCTTACCGGTTATTGAAGTCTCCGACTACACAGGCTTTCCAGAAATGATGGATGGCAGAGTGAAAACACTGCATCCTAAAGTACATGGTGGGATCCTAGGTCGTCGTGGACAAGATGATGCAATTATGGAAGAACATGAAATTCGTCCTATCGATATGGTCGTCGTAAATCTTTATCCTTTTGCTAAAACAGTCGCTCGTCCAGATTGCTCATTAACAGATGCTGTGGAGAATATCGATATTGGTGGACCAACAATGGTTCGCTCCGCGGCAAAAAATCATAAAGACGTTACGATTGTAGTAAATAGTAATGACTATGAAAGAGTGATTGAAGAAATGGATAATCACGAAAATAGCCTTACTTTAGATACACGCTTTGATTTGGCGATTAAAGCCTTTGAACACACAGCTGCTTATGACGGAATGATTGCTAACTACTTCGGCAAGAAGGTTGCACCTTATTATGGTGATACTTCACAACCATCAGGTACTTTCCCTCGTACCTTAAATCTGAACTATATAAAGAAACAAGATATGCGTTATGGTGAGAATGCTCACCAGCAAGCAGCTTTCTATATAGAAGAGAATATAGAAGAAGCATCTATTGCCACTGCAAACCAATTACAAGGCAAAGCACTTTCTTATAATAATATTGCTGATACTGATGCAGCATTAGAATGTGTGAAATCATTTTCCGAGCCTGCATGTGTTATTGTGAAACATGCAAACCCTTGCGGTGTTGCAATTGCGAACACGCTCGCACAAGCATATGACAATGCATTTAAAACTGATCCAACTTCTGCATTTGGTGGCATTATCGCATTCAATCGGCCATTAGATGCAAAAACAGCAAGTGCAATCATCGAACGTCAGTTTGTTGAAGTAATCATTGCCCCTTCTATTAATGGAGATGCATTACCAATTTTAGAAACTAAACCAAATGTTCGTGTATTAGCTTGTGGTCAATGGCAAGAAGCCAAACCAGCATTAGATTTCAAACGTGTTAATGGTGGGCTGTTAGTTCAAGATCGTGACTTAGGCATGGTAAAAGAAGAAAACTTAAGAGTGGTCACCCAACGTCAACCTAGTGAGCGTGAACTTAAAGATGCTCTCTTCTGCTGGAAAGTCGCCAAATTCGTAAAATCAAATGCCATTGTTTACGCTAAAAACGATATGACAATCGGTATTGGTGCAGGACAAATGAGCCGTGTGTACTCTGCAAAAATTGCAGGTATTAAAGCTGCTGATGAAGGTTTAGAAGTTGCAGGCTGTGCAATGGCATCAGACGCATTCTTCCCATTTAGAGATGGTATTGATGCAGCAGCACTTGCCGGCGTGACTTGTGTTATTCAACCTGGCGGCTCAATTCGTGACGATGAAGTGATCGCAGCTGCAAATGAGCATAACATCGCAATGATTTTCACCAATATGCGTCACTTCCGTCATTAATAAGGTATTGGTATGAAGATTTTGATTATTGGTAATGGCGGTCGTGAACATGCTTTAGCCTGGAAAGCGGTTCAGTCGTCGCTTGCAACGCAGGTTTTTGTTGCGCCAGGTAATGCAGGCACTGCATTAGAAAGTGGTGTTGAGAATGTCGCTATCAGTGCAACAGATATTCCTGCATTAGTCGCATTTGCTCTCGAAAATAAAATTGATTTGACTATCGTGGGCCCTGAAGCACCACTGGTTATTGGTGTTGTAGATGCATTTAAAGAAGCGGGATTGACCATCTTTGGCCCAACAAAAGGAGCCGCGCAGTTAGAAGGCTCTAAAGCCTTCACAAAAGATTTTTTAGCTCGTCATAAAATTCCAACTGCGGATTATCAAAATTTCACAGAAATAGCACCTGCACTTGAGTACCTTAATAAAGTAGGCGCGCCGATTGTTATCAAAGCAGATGGTTTAGCCGCAGGTAAAGGCGTTATTGTTGCTATGACACAAGCTGAGGCTGAAGCCGCAATTAAAGATATGCTGGCTGGCAATGTTTTTGGTGATGCAGGTCATCGTATTGTTATCGAAGAATTTCTTGATGGCGAAGAAGCTAGCTTTATTGTGATGGTTGATGGTGAACACGTTATTCCAATGGCAACAAGCCAAGATCATAAGCGTGTTGGTGATGGAGATACTGGACCTAATACAGGGGGAATGGGAGCATATTCACCAGCACCTGTAGTTACACCAGAAATCCACCAGCAAGTAATGGAAAAAATCATTTATCCGACAGTAAAAGGAATGGCTTCTGAAGGCTATCGTTACCAAGGTTTCCTTTATGCAGGACTGATGATTGATAAACAAGGCATTGCTAAGGTTATTGAGTTTAACTGTCGTTTTGGTGATCCAGAAACTCAACCTATTATGATGCGTATGCAATCTGATTTAGTTGAGCTGTGTTTAGCTGGAGCAAAAGGTAACTTAAAAGATAAAGATTCCCTTTGGGATCCTCGTCCAGCTTTAGGGATTGTGATTGCAGCTGGCGGCTACCCTGAAGATTATCGTCAAGGTGATGTTATCAAAGGCTTAAAACCAACATCATCAACAACGGCAAAAGTATTTCAAGCAGGAACAACACTCAATGACAAAGGCGACGTTATCACTGCTGGCGGGCGAGTATTATGTGCGACCGCATTAGGTGATGATATCGAGCAGGCTCAACAAAATGCTTATGCCTTAGCGAAAGATATTCATTGGAATGGTAGTTTTTATCGCCATGATATCGGCTATCGAGCGATTGCGCGCTTAAAGAAATAAATTAACAACAGCAAAAGGGAGTGATCACAAGCTCTCTTTTGTTGGTTCCCATTTACAAAAATCGTGTTCTGCAACCATAAGTAGTTGCTTACCTTCTGGTGAATCAAGCCAAGCAACATAAGAAGGCTTACTTGAATTACGTGTTCTTGTTTTTAACCAACGTTGTTCTGGACCTTCAAATGAAACACTCACCTTCTCACCAGCACATGTTGTCATCGTATTTTGATACCAAATACCCTGTACTAAATTTACTTTCCCAATAGTAAGCGCTTCACTAATTTCACGCACTTTACTTGCAGCAAATACCATTCTTAAACGCTCATCTTCTGTCAATGCTCGTTTTTGCTTCTGGCTTTCTTGTTGCATGAAAATAACTTCACCTCGTTTATTTAAACGAAGATGCCAAGAGGAGGGATCATTTGGATTGATAACTTCAGAGCGGACTTGCCAAAGCTTATTTTGACGATACTCATAGAATGTGATGACAGTTTCTGGCTTTTTATAAAAGCTATAAACACTCATGATCACTTGAGGCTCTGACACTTTATTATTTAAACGCCATAGCCGGACAACACCTTCATCTGCAATATAACCTGTTGCAGAAAATTCAGGTAGTTGCACAGTAGAGGAGCAGGCGCTGAGCAAAAAAGCAGACCCTATTGCTAACAGCCCCTGTCGTTTCAACAAAAGGGGAGTAAATCCCCCTCTATTGTTCATTCCGTTCAAAGGAATTATTTTACTGCGTCTTTCAGTGCTTTACCGGCAGTAAATGCAGGAACGTTAGCTGCTGCAATTTTAATTTCTTTACCAGTTTGAGGGTTACGACCAGTACGCTCTGCACGGTGATTCACTTTGAATGTACCGAAACCAACTAACTGTACAGAATCGCCTTCTTTCAGAGCACCTGTTACTGAATCGATAAACGCTTCAATAGCAGCTTTTGCTTGAGTTTTTGTCAGATCCGCTTTTTCAGCAACTGATTCGGTTAATTCAGCTTTGTTCATAAAATAGTCCTTAAAGTATGTTTTATCGTTTGAAAAACATCTGGTGAAAAAACTTAACTTATCTTTTTAAGAGGATAAATTAAGTAAAACACCTGAGCCACTTCTTTTCGTACCCAATGTAGAACATACACAGGGGTGATGTGAAGTCTTTAAACGTCGCTTTTCAAGCACTAAATCACGTTTTTCTGATTTAGTGCGTTAATTCTATACCGATATTGCTCATTCCAGCTTCACGAAGGTCTGCACGTAGACCCTTGATCAGTTCGATATCTCTTTCTTCACATTCTACAAGTAGACGGTAAATTTCCCATTGGATATCGAACTCTTCAATAACAGCAGGTAGAGATCTAAGCTCTTCTTCGCTCATTTCTCTTTCTGCTTGTGTCATTTCAAGTGAAGCAACTGTCCCTACTGATAATTTGCTCACTTCAATAGCGTGACTTAATGATTCACCGCTTAAACGAGAGTGAACAATTTCACTAAGTGCAACACAAGCGTCAATCGCAGGATAGACACCATAAATCTCGAACTGAGATGCATCAGGAATAGCTTCTTCTAATTTCTCTAATTGAGAATCAAAATTAACCTTTGCATCTTTCACCGTTAAAGTTTCCCAAACCAGATCGAGAATACGGCGATAAAGCATTGGATCGGTAAATCCTGTTTCACGACAAAATACCTGATAATTTGGGTACATTCTCTCACACAGGCACGCCATAAACGTCAGATGTTGCCAAGCTTCCAGCTTTTCTAAACGTAAATGGATTGGGTTCTTCAACATTCGTGATTACTCATTTTCTTAACTTAGGCGCAGTTTACCTGAAAATTAAAAATATCCACATATTTCCCGGTCATTTAGAGCTTATTCTTATTCAACTGCTCAAATAATCGCCTATTTGAAGCAATACCATCAGCCCAACGTGTAGGTTCTGGCAATCGATATCCTTTCATACACAACTCAACCCACTGCAAAGCGCCATTCATACTCACTTTATGACCCGGAGAAATATACAGGGGTTTACATTTTTTCTTACTGCGATAAATCCACCCTATTTGCTCATTTTTATCCATTAACGGCTCATGACTTCCCATCTCTTCATTGACGTCTTTATCAATGCCACATAAACGACTTTTTGCCACGCCAATAGTAGGCGTATCCACTAATAAACCAAAATGACTTGCGACACCAAGCCTTCTAGGATGAGCAATACCTTGTCCATCGACAAAAATAAGTGAAGGCTTTTGTTTGATTAGTTGCCAAGCAGTCAGTAATGCAGGGCACTCTCTAAACGAAAGTAAACCAGGAATATAAGGGAGGGTTGTAGGTATTCGCGCAATTTGATATTCAAGAATTTCAAAAGAAGGGTAATGCATTATCACAATGGCGGCGCGAGTAACTGCGCCACCTTCTTCAAAACCAACATCAGCACCTGCTATGTAAGTTGGTGCTGTAAATTGGTCCGTTAAAATAATCTGTTGAGCTTTTTCTGTCTGCTCCTGACGCAATTGCTGGGTATTAATCATTATCCTGATGATAAGGCTTCGATAAACGGTGAACCGCATCAATAAATGCACCAGCATGTTCTGGTGGAACATCTTGATGAATACCGTGCCCAAGATTAAAGACATGACCGTTACCTTTACCAAACCCAGCAAGAATAGTTTCGACTTCTTGCTCTATTCGGGCAGGCGGTGCATACAGCATAGAAGGATCCATGTTGCCTTGTAACGCAACTTTATCCCCTACTCGACGACGTGCATCTTCAATATCAATCGTCCAATCTAGCCCTAATGCATCACAACCTGTTGCTGCCATTGCTTCTAACCAACGACCGCCACCTTTAGTAAATAAGGTTACAGGAACTTTTCTTCCATCGTATTCGCGAATAAGACCATCAACAATCTTATGCATGTAGTGTAATGAGAAAAGTTGGTAATCACGCCCTGTTAGCACACCACCCCATGTATCAAAGATCATAATGGATTGTGCACCCGCTTTAATTTGAGCATTCAAATAAAGGATAACGCTATCTGCGAGTTTATCCAGTAATAGATGTAGTGCTTGAGGCTCTGAATACATCATTTTTTTAATTTTTGTGAAGGCCTTACTACTTCCACCTTCAACCATATAGGTTGCCAGCGTCCAAGGGCTTCCCGAAAAACCAATTAATGGCACACTACCTTGCAATGCATGACGAATGGCACGTACTGCATTCATCACATATCCCAGTTCATCTTCAGGATCAGGAATAGGTAGCTTTTTAATATCATCAAGACTATTTATTGGTGATTTAAAACGAGGGCCTTCACCTGTTTCAAAGTAAAGACCCAATCCCATTGCATCTGGAATAGTTAAAATATCAGAAAATAAAATAGCAGCATCTAAAGGAAAGCGTCTTAAAGGCTGTAATGTCACTTCACAAGCCAATTCGGTGTTCTTGCACAATGAGATGAAATCCCCCGCCTGTGCCCGTGTTTCCTTATATTCAGGAAGATATCTGCCTGCCTGACGCATCATCCAAACTGGGGTGACATCAACAGATTGGCGCAACAGCGCACGTAAATAGCGGTCGTTTTTCAACTCACTCATGACTAACTCCATTAACAGTAATAGGGCCGCAAAAATAGCAGGCATTGTAACATGCTGGAAAAATAACTGTTGGCAGACAGCGCCTTTATTTAGTTCTTTTCTTTATCTTGTCTAATATTGGCTATCGTATCTTCTATCAAGCGTCGAGCAATAGTATCTGGCGGTGGGATCTGCGGTAATTGATCGTAACGATACCAAGCTGCACTCGTTAATTCAGAAGGATCGTGGCGTAGTTCACCACCATCATAGTCAGCTAAAAAGCCCATCATTAAGGAGTGAGGGAATGGCCAAGGCTGAGAGGATACATAGCGAATATTACGAATACGAATATTACTCTCTTCAAACACTTCACGGGCTACGGCTTCTTCTAAGGTTTCACCCACCTCAACAAAACCAGCAAGTACAGTATAAAGAGGTGAATGTTTATGCCTAACATGATGTGCTAATAAGATTTTATCTTCATGACGAATCCCCACAATAATACAAGGGGCAATTTGCGGATAATAGCGTTCATGGCAGTTATCGCATAAACATGCCCATTCACTCTCGCTATGGCGCATTTTAGAACCACAGTAACCACAAAAACGGTGAGAACGATAAAACTCAGCCAGTTGAACGCCACGACCAACTAACTTAAATAAGTTTTCATCTTGTGAAGCAATAAGCCTTGGTGAACACATGTCGTTATCCATTTTTCCATGAATAAGCCAAACAGTTTCACCTTGCCATTCACCAACAATTTTGGCGTGCTGACCAATGAGATCCCAATCTTTAGCTAAGCCAAACGGAAGTTCGCCTTTAGGTAACCATACTCGGCCACCAAGACTGACTGTCCACCAGCCCTTTTCTGACCCTGATAATGTATATAAATGCATAACGACCATTCTATCCAAAATAATGATATAGAGTAGAGGATACTCTTTTTAGCAAGAACCACTCAATGAATTATGACTATCTTCTATAATTCATTAAAATCCTTAAATATAAATATAAATTTCATTAATAATAAGAAGCGTTATAATGACAGATAAAGCAAAAAACAAAATTGCTATTTTTGATCTAGATGAAACACTTTTAGCAGGAGATTCTAGTCGCTTATGGACAAACTATTTGTGGGATAAAAATATAGTTACAGATCCTCATTTTTTAAACTAGATGAACAAATGTTCGCAGACTATTACGCTGAAAAACCAGATATAAACCAATATCTTTTTCAACATCTAACATATTTTAAAAATTATAATATAGATTAGATAAATCATTGGGTTAATGACTTCACTGAAATAAGAATTCAGCCTCTACCTTACCCACAAGGAATATCAATAATTACACAATATCGACAGCAAAACATTCCCGTTATAATTATTTTAGCAACAGTGTCCTTTCTAGTTCATGCTATTGCAAAGCAACTCAATGCGGACGTTTCAATGGGTATTGATATGCAAATTAAGGACAATCATTACACTGGATTTATTGAAGGGATTCCTACATTTAGAGAAGGAAAAGTTGAGCATTTAAATCAATAGAAAGGAGCCAATAACATTAATAATGTTTATATTTATTTCTATACTGATTCATCTAATGATCTCCCATTATGTTACCAAGCAGGCCATGTTATCGCGGTTAATGCAGATAAAAAATTAACTCTAGTTTCAGATGAAAAAGCGTGGGAACAACAACATTGGGATTTAAATAAATAACCCATGTCGGACTTGTAGTTTTTAAAATCTTTCATATACTGGACGTCTTCTTGTCGGAGTGCCTAGTGTTTATAAGGCTATTATAAACACAGGCTGAGACCGTTAATTCGGGATCCGCGGAACCTGATCGGGTTAATACCCGCGAAGGGAACAAGAGTGATTCGACCTTTTGATAGCTTCATTGCGTATATTTTTTACACACTTATATACACCTATCTGTCGATACTCCCTGCGACCTCCAGACAAGCATTTTTCTCAATATTCACCCGACAGGCAATTAGCCTGCATGATATTTATTAGGAAATGCTATGTCCCAAAATCAAACTATATCCGTTAAAGATATTTCAGCAACAAGCAACAAACATCGCCCACGAAAAGAGCAGCGTGATGCAGCTCAAGAGTTTATCAGCACTATTCAAGGTGTCAGTTTCCCAAATTCAAACCGTATTTACCTCGAAGGATCACGTACTGATATTCAAGTACCAATGCGTGAGATCCAACTTGATAAAACACTAGTAGGAGGATCAAAAGATTCCCCTATTTTTGAAGATAATGAACCTGTACCTGTGTATGACACATCAGGCCCTTATGGCGATCCTGATTCTCAACTTGACGTTAATCTTGGATTAAAAAAAATACGCCAACCATGGATTGATGAGCGCAATGATACTGAAGCACTTTCTCTTTTAAGTTCGGATTTCACCCAACAGCGCCTTGCCGACGCTGGATTAGAACATCTGCGTTTTCCTTTAAAGCCAAGCCCTAAAAAAGCGTTAAATGGAAAGAGTGTGACGCAATTGCATTATGCTCGCCAAGGTATTATTACACCTGAAATGGAGTTTATCGCTATTCGTGAGAATATGGGCCGAGAGAGAATTCGTAGCGAAGTTTTACGTCAACAGCATGCAGGATTCAGCTTTGGTGCACATCTTCCTGACAATATTACCCCTGAATTTGTACGCCAAGAAGTTGCTGCAGGCCGAGCTATCATTCCTGCCAATATCAATCACCCTGAATCAGAACCGATGATTATTGGGCGTAATTTCTTAGTGAAAGTGAATGCCAATATCGGAAACTCTTCTGTAACCTCCTCCATTGAAGAAGAAGTTGAAAAACTGATTTGGTCTACACGCTGGGGAGCAGATACCGTAATGGATCTCTCAACAGGCCGTTATATTCATGAAACGCGTGAGTGGATCATTCGTAACAGCCCCGTTCCTATCGGTACAGTTCCAATTTATCAAGCGCTTGAGAAAGTTAACGGTATTGCTGAAGATCTCACTTGGGAAATGTTCCGAGATACCTTGCTTGAACAAGCCGAGCAAGGCGTTGATTACTTTACTATTCATGCAGGCGTATTGTTACGTTATGTACCAATGACGGCAAAACGCCTAACGGGTATTGTGTCTCGTGGCGGTTCGATAATGGCTAAATGGTGTTTATCACATCATAAAGAAAATTTCCTCTACGAACATTTCCGTGAAATCTGTGAAATTTGCACAGCTTATGATGTTTCCCTTTCTCTAGGCGATGGATTGAGACCGGGTTCAATTCAAGATGCAAATGATGAAGCACAATTTTCTGAATTACATACCTTAGGTGAACTGACAAAAATTGCATGGGAATATGACGTTCAAGTCATGATAGAAGGCCCTGGTCATGTTCCAATGCAGATGATCCGTCGCAATATGACAGAAGAATTAGAGCATTGTCATGAAGCACCATTTTATACATTAGGTCCTCTTACTACAGACATTGCACCAGGTTACGATCACTTCACATCAGGTATTGGTGCAGCAATGATTGGCTGGTTTGGTTGTGCAATGCTCTGTTATGTTACCCCTAAAGAGCATCTAGGTTTACCTAACAAAGAAGATGTAAAACAAGGGCTTATTACTTATAAAATTGCTGCTCATGCCGCCGACTTAGCCAAAGGACATCCAGGAGCTCAAATTCGTGATAATGCAATGTCAAAAGCTCGCTTTGAGTTTAGATGGGAAGATCAATTTAATTTAGCTCTTGATCCTGAAACCGCACGCCAATATCACGATGAAACCTTGCCCCAAGCATCAGGAAAAGTCGCTCATTTCTGCTCAATGTGTGGCCCTAAATTCTGCTCAATGAAAATAACACAAGAAGTACGCGATTATGCGGCTGGCATGGAGCAAATGTCTCAAGCTTTTAAAGAGCATGGAAGTGAGTTATACCACAGTGCAGAAATCGCCAGTGTTGAGGTGACTGAAAATGAACAGATCCTCTAACCCCCCCTTTGCATCAACAGAAAAAAAACTTGGGCTTTACCCTGTTGTTGATTCTGTTGAATGGATCGAACGCCTGTTAAAAACAGGCGTTACCACCCTGCAATTACGCATAAAAGATAAACAACCAAACGATGTTGAACAAGAGATCGTTGAAGCAATAAAACTAGGTAAACAGTATCACGCAAGACTGTTTATTAATGACTATTGGCAACTGGCTATTAAACATCACGCCTACGGTGTTCATCTTGGCCAAGAAGATCTCGATATTGCGGATCTTGATGCCATAAAAAAAGCAGGGTTACGCCTTGGTATTTCTACTCATGATGAAACGGAATTACAAAGAGCGAAAGCATTGCGTCCATCTTACATCGCATTAGGACATATCTTTCCAACGACAACTAAAGATATGCCATCCAAACCCCAAGGTTTGGATGCGCTGAAACATCAAGTAGAGCAGACACCTAATTTTCCAACTGTTGCTATTGGTGGGATCTCGCTAGAGAGAGTACCTGATGTTGTTGCAACTGGTGTCGGTAGTGTTGCCTTAGTCAGTGCAATAACAAAAGCGCCAGATTGGCAACAAGTAACACGTAAATTATTAGAATTAGTGGAGGGAAAACCATCATGCTAAATGATAATGATTTTATGCGTTATAGCCGACAAGTGATGTTAGAAGATATTGGCTTAGAGGGTCAAAATAAACTTCAACAAGCAAGAGTACTGATTGTTGGACTTGGTGGATTAGGCTCTCCTGCATCACTTTATCTTGCTGGTGCAGGTATTGGGGAGCTTATTTTAGTTGATGATGATGAGTTGCATGTTTCTAATCTACAACGTCAAATTCTTTATCGAACTCAAGATATTCCTAATGCAAAATCAGAGGTTGCAAGGCAGTCTCTGCTCGCATTAAATCCAGAGATAAAAATTACCTCTTATAAACAACGTATTGATGATGACTCATTATCTAAATTAGTTAAAGAGGCTGATTTAGTCTTAGATTGCACAGATAACATGCTCACACGCCAAGCGATTAATCGTGCTTGTGTTGCGCAGCAAACTCCGCTTATCAGTGGCAGTGCCGTAGGGTTTAGTGGCCAACTTATGGTGTTTGAACCTCCTTTTACGCATGGCTGCTATCACTGCCTCTATCCAGATCAAACCGAACCACAACGCAATTGTAGAACAGCCGGAATTTTAGGTCCTGTTGTGGGTGTGATTGGTACACTTCAGGCACTTGAGGCAATTAAATTGCTCTCTGGCTTACCTTGTACTCTAAGTGGAAAACTTCGCCTTTTCGATGGTAGAAAACAAAATTGGAGTACTTTGCGTTTAGCACCATCAAAAACATGTCCTGTTTGTCGGGGGGTAGTATGAACATTACCGTAAATGACGAACAATATTCTCTGGATATGCCTGTCACTATTTGTCAGCTCCTTATTCAGCTAGAGCAACCACCAATTGGTATTGCACTTGCCATCAATGAAACCATTGTTCCCCGTGACAACTGGGAAACACATTTTATTAATGATGGCGATACTATTCTTCTCTTCCAAGCAATTGCAGGGGGCTGATATGTTAAAAATTGCTGATACAACATTCACATCGAGACTTTTTACAGGCACAGGGAAATTTGCAACACCAACGTTAATGACGGAAGCCATTAAGGCTTCGGGTAGCCAATTAGTTACAATGGCAATGAAGCGAGTGGATTTAAAAAATGGTAATGATGATTTAATCGCACCACTTAAATCATTAGGGGTAAAATTACTACCTAATACATCCGGTGCAAAAACAGCACAAGAAGCTGTTTTTGCGGCTCGTTTAGCCAAAGAAGCTTTTGGCACTCATTGGGTAAAATTAGAAATTCATCCTGATACCAAATATTTATTACCCGACCCTATTGAAACACTTAAAGCCGCTGAAATCCTCGTTAAAGAAGGTTTTGTTGTTTTACCTTATTGTAGTGCTGATCCTGTTTTGTGTCGTCGCTTAGAAGAAGTTGGTTGTGCAGCCGTAATGCCTTTAGGTTCTCCTATTGGTTCAAATCAAGGTTTACAGACTCGTGATTTTCTACGGATTATTATTGAACAAGCCTCAATACCTGTTGTTGTTGATGCAGGGATTGGTGCACCAAGCCACGCACTTGAAGCTTTAGAGTTAGGTGCAGATGCAGTCTTAGTGAATACCGCAATTGCTGTTGCTAAAAATCCTGTTTTAATGGCACAAGCATTTAAAGTAGCGCTTGATGCAGGCGAGCTTGCTCGACAATCAGGACTTGCCATCCCCGCTTCAATTGTGAATATGCAAGCACAAGCCTCTAGCCCATTAACCCAATACTTAGGGGCGTTCTAATGGAAACATTTTCGGATTATTGGCAACAACTCGACTGGGATGACATTACATTAAAACTCAATAGTAAAACCAATACGGATGTTGAAGCCGCATTAAATCGCCATACACTTACACTTGATGATTTTATGGCGTTAATTTCGCCTGCAGGTCGGCATTACTTAGAGCCTATGGCTCAACGCGCTCAAAAACTTACTCGACAACGTTTTGGTAATATTGTGGGATTATATGTTCCACTCTATCTTTCTAATTTATGTGCAAATGACTGTACTTATTGTGGCTTTTCAATGAGTAATGCCATTAAACGCAAAACATTAGATGAAAGTGAGATCATTGCCGAATGTAATAGCATCAGACAATTAGGCTTTGATAGCCTGTTATTAGTAACTGGAGAACATCAAAGAAAAGTGGGTATGGATTATTTTCGCCAATATATCCCTCTTATTCGAGAGAATTTCAGTTCATTAATGATGGAGGTTCAACCTCTTGCAACAGAAGAGTATGCAGAATTAAAAACACTGGGTATTGATGGTGTCATGGTTTATCAAGAAACCTATCATGAACCAACTTATCAGCTTCATCATCTAAAAGGTAAAAAACAAGATTTTCATTGGCGACTACAAACACCTGATAGATTAGGGCAAGCAGGGATTGATAAAATTGGTTTAGGTGCATTGATTGGTCTTTCAAGTCAATGGCGTAGCGATTGTTATATGGTGGCAGAACATCTTTCGTTCTTACAAAAGCGCTATTGGAAAAGTCGTTACTCTATCTCTTTTCCTCGTTTACGTCCTTGTGCTGGTGGACTTAGCCCTGCTTCAGTAATGAGTGAAGCGGAGTTAGTTCAGTTGATCTGTGCTTTTCGCATTTTAGCACCTGATGTTGAACTTTCACTTTCAACGCGTGAATCTCCATATTTTCGCGATAACACAGTACCGTTAGCAATTAATAATATTAGTGCAGGATCTAAAACTCAGCCCGGTGGATATTCTGATAGCCATGAAGAATTAGAGCAATTTTCGCCTAATGATAATCGTCATGTAAATGATGTTATTAACGTATTAAAAGAGCGAGGATTACAACCAGTATGGAAAGATTGGGATAATTATTTGGGTCGTTAATTAAAATTCAAATAATATAAAACCGCCTTTAATTTATTTAATTAAAAATCATAAAGGCGGTTTTTATTAAATGATTTAATAAAAGTAACATGTAATAAATTTAAAATGATTAAAAAAAATAAAATAGTATAAACAATATATTAGAATACTTTTAATTTAACATTATATAAAACAGATAGTTTAATTATTATACTGTTAATTCTTCAATTTCTTGAATAGTTAAACCGGATATTTTTTCGATAAATAAAAGATCAAAATTCTCTTTTAATAAGTTTTGAGCTAATTCCATTTGTACTATTTTTTTACCGATTTCAATGCCTTCTGTTTTGCCTAACTCAACGCCTTTAACTTTTCCTATTTCAATGCCTTTAGCTTTTCCAATCTCAATACCTACATTCTTACCTAATTCAATACCTACATTTTTGCCCAGTTCGATCCCCTCCTTTTTGCCTATTTCAAACCCTTCGCTTACACCTAAATTAAATCCTTTATTTTCTAATCTCCAAGCTATATTCATAATCACCTCTTTGTGGTTATCTACTTGTTCAACTATCTTATTTAAAATGAACTCAAAGTCTGATGCGTCCATAATTGAGAATAAATATTCTACAACAGCAATCGTGTCTTCATCTCTGCAGTTTTTCTGATTTATTGCTTTTGATAGAAGTATTGCAATCTCATTAATATCATGACAACTATTAACATGCTTCATCGCAATTTCCATTACCGCCGCTTTTTTATGTGTCAGTAAAATATCATCATCAATTGAGGTCAAATCAATTAAAGAGAAACTATTAGAATAAAGTTTATTAGCAAGTGAATTAAGCGGAAAGCATGACATCCAATTAACAGGAAAAGGATAAGGTTTTTTCTCTCCATGATAAAACAGAATGGGAACAACGAGAGGTAAAGATTTATAACCTTGCTGTAAATGTTGATTCATAGTGTAAAACGCATAATTCATCATACGCCAAGCTATCATTTTATCTGGCTTAGATTGATGTTCTATCAGTAAATAAATAGAGATATCACCCTCTTTGGTTTTCACTAAATATAAAATATCAGACATACGAGAACGTAAGTTAATATCGATAAAAGCAGAATTTTGTAATTGTAACGTTGAAAAATCACAATGGCTTTTTAAGTCCTCAGGTAAATGGACAAAGAAAAAGTCTTTCGCATTACTCACATTCATCATAAAACGTTTAAATGCAGAATCATAAGAAGATATGGATATAGATTTTTTCATAACTAGCTCCATGCTGAATTTGGATTGCTAGCTTACAGAAAAAAATAAATTTTTATCACTAAAAAATAATCATAATCATCTGAAAAATATAAGTTATTTATTGATCTTAACTGAATAAGTAATAGAGAAATAAAAAATACCTTCAATAAATATCAAAGGTATTTTTTAAGATTATAAATTTTCTTTTTAATTATTTATCAACAACAATATTTTTATTAACCACTTCATATTCATCATTACCCACCATCCTCGCAAATTTCTCAATGGGATCTGTGCTCAAAGCATAAAGTCGTTTTAGAGCGAAAGGTGGATCACCTAAACGAACTTTTCCTTGCTGAGTCGTCACCGCCAATGTCATACCCGACGTTTTGACGGCATTGATTGCTCTTTGATTATATCCACCGAAAGGATATGCAAAGGCATATTGATGTGGATTTAATAACCGCAATACACGTTGTGAACGTTGCAAATCCAATATAATTGTGTGGGATTGGCGACTAAAGATAATAGGTTTTTTATTATTATCTAAACGATGTAAAAAATGGGAGTGTGATTGAATATCAAAAACATCACGACTCGATTTAAGTGACTGCCAACTCATAAATTGCAATGAATTAGGTGTCCACTTAGCTGTTTCAGATTTTATTCGTGAAGAGATAACAAATAATGTTGCTCGTTGGCCATTTTCTTTTAAAAGAGGATAAGCATAGCGATAAACAGACTGCAAACCATCATCAAATGTTAATGCAACAGCTCGACCCGGTAAATTGACACTTTTATTTAAATAGCCTGCAACTTGATTTAGTGAAAGTGTTTCATATCCCGCATCTTTTAAATAATTCATCTGCTCTGTAAATGCAGTTAATGATGTTGTCGTTGATGTATGGCGAAAATTGTGGTTTTCCGTTTCTTTGAGAATATGATGATAGGTGAGTACGGGTATCCCTAAATCAGGCTTTACATTTCTTGATGAAATATAACCTAAGCGGCCGCCTAAAGAAATTTCAAACCAATTGATTTTATTTCCATCAGCGTCTTCTTTTATTGTGCGTGATAACACAGGGTAACGTAAGTTGGATAAAAGTATTGCTATTTGTGAGCTAGCAATATCTTTATCACTATAGATGGGGGTATTTTTTGTCGTAATTAAATATTCGTAGATAGGATAATCTATTTTCTTCGTGCTATCTGATAAGAAACGTGTTTTCTTTTCGGGTTTAATAGAAGCAATATCTTCAAAATAGCCATCTTCTAAATAACCTGCTTCAAGATAACCTTGAGCATTTCCAAATTGTATTCTGTAGTAATCGCCCTCCACTACTGATGCATAAAAACCTTGGTTAGGGCAAAGCTCTGCAACAGGTCGTAATTTATCTCCCACAAATGCATATAGTGTTTTTTGTTGGCGCAGTTGCATCAATGTTGTAATGGGCGTTTTTAAATCCCATTGAGCTTCTGTTGGAATACCTCGTTCATAAGGTGCTGCGGAAACAAATTCAGTAAAAATAAAGCATAGAATAATCAAACTATTAGTTATTATTCTCATCATTTCGCCTACTTATGTAGAACAGAAACAAAAAATGCCCTCACAATGGAGGGCATTTCAATCTAATTTAAATTAGATTTTAGTCTTTTAATCCACCGAAACCAGCATTCAGTAATTCAGCTAAGTTAGCAGATGCTTCATCAGCACTGATTGTTGTTTCAGTTTCATCTGTCGGCAGTTGTGATTGACGACGCTTCATACGATCTTGGTGATACGCATATCCAGTACCAGCTGGGATCAAGCGACCAACAATAACGTTTTCTTTCAAGCCACGTAACTCATCACGTTTACCTGCTACTGCAGCTTCCGTCAGAACACGAGTTGTTTCTTGGAACGATGCAGCAGAGATGAAGGATTCAGTTGCCAGAGATGCTTTCGTGATACCTAACAGGTCACGAGCATACGTTGCTGGTACTTTGCCATCATCTTCCAGAACACGGTTTGATACTTTAACGCGGGCGTATTCAACCTGTTCACCTTCGAGGAACTCAGAGCTTCCTGCGTTCTCAATGGTAACTTTACGTAGCATCTGACGAACGATAACTTCGATATGTTTATCGTTAATCTTAACGCCTTGTAAACGGTAAACTTCCTGTACTTCGTTAGTGATATAGCGAGTAACCGCATGAACACCACGTAAGCGCAGAATGTCGTGTGGTGATTCTGGACCATCGGAGATAACATCACCGCGTTCCACAACCTCACCCTCGAATACGTTAAGCTGACGCCATTTAGGGATCATCTCTTCGTATGCATCGCTACCGTCTAATGGAGAAATAACTAGACGACGTTTACCTTTAGTCTCTTTACCGAACGAAACAATACCGCTGATTTCAGCAAGGATTGCAGGCTCTTTCGGACGACGAGCTTCAAATAGGTCAGCAACGCGTGGCAGACCACCGGTGATATCTTTAGTACCGCCAGATTCTTGTGGAATACGCGCTAAAGTGTCACCTGCGTTAATTGTAATGCCATCGTCTAACTGAACAATTGCTTTACCTGGCAGGAAGTACTGTGCTGGCATATCAGTATTCGGGATTAATACGTCATTACCTTGTGCATCAGTGATGCGCAATGCTGGACGTAAATCTTTACCGCTACCTGTACGCTCTGCTGAATCCAGAACAACCAGTGAAGAAAGACCTGTTAATTCATCTGTTTGACGTGTGATAGTTTGACCATCAACCATGTCAGCAAAACGGATGATACCAGATACTTCACTCACAACTGGCATTGTATGTGGATCCCAGTTAGCAACAGTTTCGCCACCATTAACTGCTTCGCCATCACCTTTCGCTAATTGAGCACCGTAAGGTACTTTATAGCTTTCTTTCGTACGACCGAATTCGTCAATTAAACGTAATTCAGTGTTACGAGAAGTGATAACTAATTTACCAGCAGTATTAGTAATGAACTTCGCATTGAACAGCTTCAAAGTACCTTTGTTACGTACTTGAATGCTAGATTCTGCTGCCGCACGAGATGCCGCACCACCGATATGGAACGTACGCATCGTTAACTGTGTACCTGGTTCACCGATTGACTGTGCCGCGATAACACCGATAGCTTCACCTTTGTTGATGATATGACCACGAGCAAGGTCACGACCATAACATTTCGCACACACACCAAAGTCTGTATTACAGGTTACAACTGAACGTACTTTCACGCTGTCAACGGAGTTTTCTTCTAACAGATCACACAGTTTTTCGTTTAACAGAGTATTACGTGGAACAAGAATATCTGCAGTGCCTGGTTTCAGAATATCTTCTGCAGCCACCCGACCTAATACACGTTCACGCAGTGGTTCTTTAACATCACCACCTTCGATAACCGGAGTCATCATAACACCTTCGGTTGTACCACAGTCGTCTTCTGTTACGACTAAGTCTTGTGCAACGTCAACTAAACGACGAGTCAAGTAACCGGAGTTTGCTGTTTTCAGTGCGGTATCCGCAAGACCTTTACGAGCACCGTGGGTTGAGATGAAGTACTGGAGTACGTTCAGACCTTCACGGAAGTTCGCTGTGATTGGTGTCTCGATGATTGAGCCATCTGGCTTAGCCATCAGACCACGCATACCTGCTAACTGACGGATCTGAGCTGCAGAACCACGAGCACCGGAGTCAGCCATCATAAAGATGCTGTTGAAAGATACTTGTTGTTCTTCTTCACCATTACGGTTAATAACGGTTTCAGTAGACAGGTTTTCCATCATCGCTTTTGCTACGCGCTCATTCGCCGCAGCCCAAATATCGATAACTTTGTTGTAACGTTCGCCCGCTGTTACCAGACCGGATTGGAACTGTTCCTGAATTTCTGCAACTTCAGCTTCTGCTTCTGCAATGATCTCTGCTTTTTTAGCAGGGATAACCATGTCATCGATACCTACTGAAGCACCTGAACGTGCTGCGTAAGCAAAACCGGTATACATGATTTGGTCAGCAAAAATAACTGTTGGCTTCAAGCCTAATACGCGATAACAGGTATTAAGCATTTTAGAAATTGCTTTCTTACCTAATGGTTGGTTAACCAGCGCGTAAGGTAGACCTTTTGGTACGATCATCCATAAAATAGCTCGACCGATAGTTGTGTCTTTTAAGCTAGTTTCAGTGGTGATGTTACCTTCGCCATCTTTGATCTCTTCAGTGATACGTACTTTAACGCGTGCGTGTAAAGAGGCTAAGCCTGCGCGATAAACGCGTTCAGCTTCTTTAGGGCCACTTAACACCATGCCTTCACCTTTGGCATTGATGCAGTCACGAGTCATGTAGTAAAGACCTAATACAACGTCCTGTGAAGGAACGATGATTGGGTCACCACTTGCTGGAGACAGAATATTGTTTGTTGACATCATCAGTGCACGAGCTTCTAACTGTGCTTCTAATGTCAATGGTACGTGAACCGCCATTTGGTCACCATCGAAGTCGGCGTTATATGCCGCACAAACGAGTGGGTGTAACTGAATAGCTTTACCTTCGATAAGGATTGGTTCAAATGCCTGAATACCTAAACGGTGAAGTGTTGGTGCACGGTTTAGCATCACTGGGTGTTCGCGGATAACTTCATCTAAGATATCCCAAACAACCGCTTCTTCACGCTCAACCATTTTTTTAGCGGCTTTAATTGTTGTCGCTAAACCACGAGTTTCCAGTTTTCCGTAAATAAATGGTTTGAATAACTCAAGAGCCATTTTCTTCGGCAGGCCACACTGATGCAGACGCAGGTATGGACCAACAGTGATTACAGAACGACCAGAATAGTCAACACGTTTACCTAACAGGTTTTGACGGAAACGACCTTGTTTACCTTTGATCATATCAGCCAAAGATTTCAGAGGACGTTTGTTTGAACCCGTAATCGCACGACCACGACGACCGTTGTCTAATAACGCATCCACAGACTCTTGTAACATACGTTTTTCGTTACGTACGATAATGTCTGGTGCTGCTAAATCAAGCAGGCGTTTTAAACGGTTGTTACGGTTGATCACACGACGATATAAATCGTTCAGGTCTGAAGTCGCAAAACGACCGCCATCAAGTGGAACCAGTGGACGTAAGTCTGGTGGTAACACAGGCAGTACAGTTAAGATCATCCATTCAGGTTTATTGCCTGATTGCATGAATGCTTCAAGTAACTTGATACGTTTAGTCAGTTTCTTACGTTTAGTTTCAGAGTTAGTTTCATTTAACTCTTCACGCAGCGTTTCACACTCTTGTTCCAGATCCATGCTCTGTAGCAGGTTCTGAACAGCTTCTGCACCCATCTTCGCATCGAATTCGTCACCAAACTCTTCTAATGCATCAAGATATTGCTCTTCTGTTAAGATTTGTCCGCGCTCAAGGCTAGTCATCCCGCCTTCAACAACAACGTAAGATTCAAAATACAGTACACGTTCAATATCGCGCAGTGGCATATCCAGCAGCAGACCGATACGGGACGGCAGTGATTTCAAGAACCAAATGTGAGCAACTGGAGAAGCTAATTCGATGTGACCCATACGTTCACGACGAACTTTAGTTTGTGTAACTTCAACGCCACACTTCTCACAGATAACACCACGGTGTTTTAAACGTTTGTATTTACCACACAAACATTCGTAATCTTTTACTGGTCCGAAAATACGGGCACAGAAAAGACCGTCACGTTCTGGTTTGAACGTACGGTAGTTAATTGTTTCTGGCTTTTTAACTTCACCAAATGACCATGAACGGATCATATCAGGTGATGCCAGAGCAATTTTGATCGCATCAAACTCTTCGGTCTTGGTTTGCGCTTTCAGAAACTTTAATAAGTCTTTCACGAAATGGCTCCTGTCGGAGTTAGACCTGCCAGGCAAATGACCCCTGTCATTCACCCCTTTAAACCAGTGTAGTCACTGTTTGACAGACTGCCATTTTTAGCAGTCTGTCTATATGGAATACGTTATTCGTCTTCCAATTCGATGTTGATACCCAGTGAACGGATCTCTTTCAACAATACGTTGAACGACTCTGGCATACCTGGTTCCATCTGATGGTTACCATCAACGATGTTTTTGTACATTTTGGTACGACCGTTAACGTCATCCGACTTAACAGTAAGCATTTCTTGAAGAGTATATGCTGCACCGTATGCTTCCAGTGCCCACACTTCCATCTCCCCGAAACGCTGTCCACCAAACTGTGCTTTACCACCAAGAGGTTGCTGAGTAACCAAGCTGTACGAACCGGTAGAACGGGCGTGCATCTTGTCATCAACTAAGTGGTTCAGTTTCAGCATGTACATGTAACCAACAGTTACTGGACGCTCAAATTGCTCACCTGTACGACCATCGAAAAGTGTAATCTGCCCAGAAGTTGGAAGATCAGCTAATTTCAGCATCTCTTTAATTTCCATTTCTTCTGCACCATCGAACACTGGTGTTGCGGTTGGCATACCTTTTTTCAGGTTTTCAGCCAGACGTAACACTTCTTCATCGCTGAAGGTGTCCAGATCAACTTTCTGACGAGGTGCCATACCCAGATCGTAAGCTTTCTGGATAAATTCACGTAACTTAGCAACTTCTTGTTGCTGTTTCAGCATCGCGTTGATCTTATCACCGATACCTTTAGCAGCCATACCCAAGTGAGTTTCAAGGATCTGACCGATGTTCATACGTGATGGTACACCTAGTGGGTTCAGTACGAGGTCTACTGGATTACCGTTTTCATCGTATGGCATGTCTTCAATTGGGTTAATCTTAGAGATAACACCCTTGTTACCATGACGACCCGCCATCTTATCACCAGGTTGGATCTGACGTTTAACAGCCAGGTAAACCTTAACGATTTTCAGCACACCAGGTGCTAAATCATCACCTTGAGTGATTTTACGACGTTTAGCTTCCAGTTTCTTCGCGAACTCAGCTTTCAGTTCATCATACTGTTCAGCTAATTGTTCTAACTGGTTTTGCTTCTCTTCATCCGCAATACCCAGCTCTAACCAACGTTCACGAGGTAATTTGTCTAATTTCTCAGCTTCAATACCGCCAGCAATCAGAACACCACGGATACGAGCGAATAGACCAGCTTCAAAAATACGCAGTTCTTCAGTTAAGTCTTTCTTAACTTCACGTAACTGTGATTCTTCGATTTCTAATGCACGTTTATCTTTTTCTACGCCATCGCGGGTGAATACTTGTACGTCGATAACTGTACCAGACACACCATTAGGAACACGTAGAGAAGAATCTTTAACATCAGACGCTTTTTCACCGAAGATAGCACGTAGCAGTTTCTCTTCTGGAGTCAGTTGAGTTTCACCTTTAGGCGTTACTTTACCAACCAGAATGTCACCGCCTTTCACTTCAGCACCGATATAAACGATACCTGATTCATCCAGTTTAGATAACGCTGCTTCACCGACGTTCGGGATATCAGCAGTGATCTCTTCAGGCCCTAACTTAGTATCACGAGAGACACAAGCGAGTTCTTGAATATGGATAGTAGTGAAACGGTCTTCTTGAACGACACGCTCAGATACAAGGATGGAGTCCTCGTAGTTATAACCATTCCATGGCATAAATGCCACGCGCATGTTTTGACCTAATGCTAGCTCACCAAGGTCTGTTGAAGGACCATCAGCTAACACGTCACCACGATCAACAGGTTCACCTAAAGATACGCAAGGAGTTTGGTTAATACATGTGTTCTGGTTAGAACGAGTGTATTTAGTCAAGCTGTAGATATCGATGCCCGCTTCACCAGCGTAAGTCTCTTCTTCGTTAACTTTGATAACGATACGAGAAGCATCAACATACTGAACAACACCACCACGTTTAGCAACCGCAGTAACACCGGAGTCAACCGCTACTGCACGTTCCATACCTGTACCTACTAGTGGTTTATCACCACGAAGTGTAGGAACAGCCTGACGTTGCATGTTCGCACCCATCAATGCACGGTTGGCGTCATCGTGTTCAAGGAATGGGATCAGTGAAGCACCGACAGAAACAACCTGTTGAGTTGAAACGTCCATGTACTGAACTTGGTCACGACTAAATAAGCTTGACTCACCTTTATGACGGCAAGTAACTAATTCTTCAACAAAATGATTGTCATCGTCTAATACGGAGTTAGCCTGAGCAATGATGAAGTTACCTTCTTCGATTGCAGACAGATAGTGAATTTCATCTGTTACAGCGTTGTTTTCAACAACACGGTAAGGCGTTTCTAGGAAACCGTACTCGTTAGTCTGTGCATAAACAGATAATGAGTTGATAAGACCGATATTTGGACCTTCAGGCGTTTCGATTGGGCACACACGACCGTAGTGAGTTGGGTGTACGTCTCGAACTTCGAAGCCTGCACGTTCACGGGTCAAACCACCTGGGCCTAATGCAGAAATACGACGTTTGTGCGTAATTTCTGATAGCGGGTTATTCTGATCCATAAACTGTGATAACTGGCTAGAGCCAAAGAATTCTTTGACAGCAGCAGAAATCGGTTTTGCGTTGATCATATCTTGTGGCATTAATGCATCAAGATCGCCTAAAGACAGACGTTCTTTAACTGCACGTTCAACACGCACCAGACCAACACGGAATTGGTTTTCAGCCATTTC
Organism: Proteus sp. G2618; assembly: GCF_009915995.1. NCBI lineage: Bacteria > Pseudomonadati > Pseudomonadota > Gammaproteobacteria > Enterobacterales > Morganellaceae > Proteus > Proteus sp. G2618. Next base: position 25,970 of record NZ_JAABNI010000007.1, read on the forward strand.
GCCAACAGAACGAATACGACGGTTACCTAAGTGGTCAATATCATCCACTTCACCTTTACCATTACGGATATCAATCAGTTTTTTCATTACGTCAATGATATCTTCTTGGCTCAGGATGCCAGAACCTTCAACTTCGTCACGGCTTAACGAACGGTTGAACTTCATACGACCCACAGCAGAAAGATCATAACGATCTTCAGAGAAGAATAAATTCTCAAATAAGTTTTCTGCAGCTTCGCGTGTAGGTGGTTCACCAGGACGCATCATGCGATAGATTTCAACTAACGCGCTTAAACGATCGTTTGTAGGATCGACGCGAACAGTTTCTGAAATATAAGCACCATGATCTAAATCATTGGTAAACAGAGTTTCAATCGTTTTATGACCAGCTTGACTTAAGCGAGCTAACACATCTAAAGAGATTTCCATGTTAGCGGCACAAATCAGTTCACCTGTCGCTTCATCAATATAGTCACGAGCAACCACTTTACCTGCAATGTATTCAACAGGTACTTCAATGCGGTCAACTTGCTCTTTTTCTAATTGACGAATATGGCGAGCGGTAATACGACGGCCTTTTTCGACATACACTTTGCCGTTTGCTTCAATATCAAATGAAGCAGTTTCACCACGCAGACGTTCAGGCACTAATGTCATCATCAGCTTGTTGTTGCTGATTTCAAACAATGTTTTTTCGAAGAATAATCCTAAGATGTCTTCAGTGCTGTAGTTCATTGCGCGTAAAATGATAGTCGCAGGTAATTTACGGCGACGGTCAATACGGACAAAAAGGTTATCTTTAGGGTCGAATTCGAAGTCTAACCATGAGCCACGATAAGGGATAATACGTGCGTTATACAGTACCTTACCTGAAGAGTGTGTTTTACCTTTGTCACTATCAAAGAACACACCAGGGCTACGGTGTAACTGGGAAACGATAACACGCTCAGTACCATTGATAACAAAAGTACCATTATCGGTCATTAATGGGATTTCACCCATATAGACTTCTTGTTCTTTGATGTCTTTAACGGTGCCTTCTGGGGCTTCACGTTCATAAATGACCAGACGCAGTTTTACACGCAGAGGTGCTGAGTAAGTTACACCGCGGATCTGACATTCTTTAACATCAAAAACAGGCTCGCCTAAGCGGTAGCTGACATATTGTAATTCAGCATTACCACTGTAGCTTTGGATAGGAAATACGGAACGGAAAGCGGCTTCCAGACCGTTTTGACCATCAGGATCTTGCTCGATGAACTTCTGGAACGAGTCAAGTTGGATAGAAAGGAGATAGGGAACATCCAGAACTTGTGGACGTTTACCAAAATCCTTACGAATACGTTTTTTCTCGGTATAGGAGTAAACCATAGGGTTCCTCAGCTCGCTGAAAAGTGACCCACTCTGCCTGTCCTTAACTTTTTAAGGATGGCTCGACATTCTGCTAACACTGTTTTTTTGTAGGTAGGAAAACAACTATTTTCCGAATATTCATTGCTATTACTCTTAAATCATTTCATTGTGTTGAGCTCACTACCGAGCTTTCGAGAACGTGGATCGTAGTGATTAACACAGTATATTAAGTCGTCAATAGCAAAAAATATTAAAGTAATGAGACACCAAAAAAGTGTGAAAAAGTGACTCTTACCTTACAGCGCAAAAAGGCTGGTGACCAAAAAATCACCAGCCATCAGCCGTTAGGCTGCACTCTGGGAAGTTAAATTATTTAACTTCAACCTCAGCGCCTGCTTCTTCCAGAGCTTTCTTCAGAGCTTCAGCATCATCTTTGCTTACGCCTTCTTTCAGAGCTGCTGGTGCAGATTCTACTAAGTCTTTAGCTTCTTTCAGGCCAAGACCGGTAGCGCCACGTACTGCTTTGATTACTGCTACTTTGTTACCGCCGATAGCTTTCAGGATAACGTCAAATTCAGTTTTCTCTTCAGCAGCTTCTGCTGGACCCGCAGCAACAGCAACAGCTGCAGCAGCAGATACACCGAATTTTTCTTCCATCATAGAGATCAGTTCAACAACGTCCATTACAGACATTTCAGCAACTGCGTTTAAGATATCGTCTTTAGAAATAGACATAACAAGTGTTCCTAAAATTCAGAAAAAGTTTATACGTAAATAAAGCAACGAAGAAATTGGCTATTAAGCAGCTTCTTTCTGATCGCGCAGAGCAGCCAGAGTGCGAACCAATTTGCCTGCAGAGGCTTCTTTCATGGTTGCCATCAGGCGTGCGATTGCTTCATCGTAAGTTGGGAGTGTAGCCAGACGATCGATGTTCGAACCTGGGATAAACTCACCTTCAAAGGCAGCCGCTTTAATCTCGAATGCTGGGTTCGCTTTCGCGAAATCTTTGAACAGACGAGCTGCAGCGCCCGGATGTTCAGCAGAAAATGCAATCAAGGTTGGACCAACAAATGCATCTTTCAGGACTTCATAAGAAGTACCTTCAACAGCACGACGCAGAAGAGTGTTACGTACTACACGTACAGTAACGCCAGCTTCACGACATGCTTTACGCAGTTCGGTCATTTTAGCTACAGTAACGCCACGGGAATCCGCAACAACTGCAGAAAGCGCACCTTTGGCAACTTCGCTGACTTCAGCAACAATCGCTTGTTTGTCTTGAAGATTTAGTGCCATTAGCTTCTTGCTCCTGGATTAACCGAGTAAAAACTCGGGACTCACATCACTTATTACCACAATGGTATAAGCGCTAAAACACGGTGAGTAGAATCCAGAATATATAATTCTTTATTGGCTCTCTCACCGTCTACGCAGGAAAATTAAGTAATTACTTACACCTGCGGTCTTGGACGGGGTCTGGATAGGCCAGACTCCAACCGAAATTCAGAGAATTTAGTTATGTAGACTTAAATAAAATGCAACATAGCTAAACTCAAGGCGTCAAATTCTATACAAATTTGACGCCAAGGTAAAGTCTTTTATGACTTTAGTCTAATCTAAGATTAAACTGTCGCGCTTAAGCTAGCTTGATCAATCGCAACACCTGCACCCATAGTGGTAGACAGGCTTACTTTCTTGATATAAACGCCTTTCGCTGCTGATGGTTTTGCTTTTTTCAGAGCAACCAGCAGAGCTTCTAAGTTTTCTTTCAACTGAGTTTCGTTGAAATCAACTTTACCGATAGTGGTATGGATAATACCATTTTTGTCGTTACGGTAACGAACCTGACCAGCTTTAGCATTTTTAACTGCTTCAGCAACGTTAGGAGTTACAGTACCCACTTTCGGGTTTGGCATTAAGCCACGTGGGCCAAGGATTTGACCTAATTGACCTACAACGCGCATTGCATCTGGAGATGCGATAACAACGTCGAAGTCCATTTCGCCAGCTTTAACTTTAGCAGCTAAGTCGTCCATACCGACTAATTCAGCGCCTGCTTCTTTAGCAGCTTCTGCATTTGCACCTTGTGCGAATACAGCAACGCGAACTGAACGGCCAGTACCGTGTGGAAGTACAGTTGCACCACGAACGTTTTGATCTGATTTACGTGCATCGATGCCAAGGTTAACAGCAACGTCAACGCTTTCAACGAATTTAGCAGTAGCCAGTTCTTTCAGTAAAGCAACTGCTTCAGCAATTTCGTACTGTTTAGTTACTTCAACTTTTTCACGGATATTGCGCATGCGCTTGGTTAGTTTAGCCATCAGATTAATCCTCCACTACCAGGCCCATGGAACGAGCAGTACCTTCGATTGAACGCATCATAGCTTCAACGTCAGCACCAGTCAGGTCCGCAGCTTTAGTTTCTGCGATTTCACGAACTTGAGCAGAAGTAATTTTACCTACTTTATCTTTGTTCGGTTTGCCAGAACCTGATTTCACGCCCGCAGCTTTCTTCAGCAGAACTGCTGCTGGAGGAGTTTTGGTAACGAAAGTGAAAGAACGGTCAGCGTAAACTGTAATAACAACAGGAATTGGTAAACCTTTTTCTACGCTTTCAGTTTTAGCGTTGAATGCTTTACAGAATTCCATGATGTTAACACCTTGTTGACCCAGAGCTGGACCAACTGGTGGACTTGGATTAGCCATACCTGCAGAAACCTGCAGTTTGATATAGGCTTGGACTTTCTTAGCCATTAATTAATTCCTCAATGTGGGTATATCGCCCGGCTAGGGCTCCCCGATTTTACTTTGTTCTGTCTTATGACAAAACAACTCAAAACGAAAGGTGGAAAATTGTAGATAACTTTTCCACCTTTTGCAAGAAAGCAACGTAAAAAGGTTTAACCTTTTTCAACCTGACTAAAGTCTAATTCAACTGGTGTTGCACGACCAAAGATTGATACAGAGACTTTTAAGCGGCTTTTTTCGTAATCAACTTCTTCAACAACACCGTTAAAGTCAGCGAATGGACCGTCGCTAACACGAACCATTTCACCTGGTTCAAACAGTGTTTTAGGACGCGGTTTATCACCAACTTGTTGTAGGCGATTCATAATCGCATCAACTTCTTTATCGCTAATTGGTGCAGGTCTGTCAGACGTTCCGCCAATGAATCCCATAACACGAGGTACATTACGTACTAAGTGCCAAGTTGCATCGTTCATGACCATTTGGACAAGAACATAGCCTGGGAAAAATTTACGCTCACTTTTGCGACGCTGACCGCTACGGATCTCAACCACTTCTTCGGTTGGAACCATAACTTCGCCGAATGAGTCTTCCATTTCGTTTAATTTGATATGTTCACGCAGAGACTGTGCTACACGGCCTTCAAAGCCTGAAAAAGCCTGAATGACATACCAGCGTTTTTTTGGAGAATCAGTCATGAACACCTCACAGGCCAGTAATAAAGGAAACAAAACGAACCAGAATGCCATCCAGTCCCCAAAGAACTAATGACACAATAGCCGTCACCGCAGCAACAATCAGGGTTGTCTGCAATGTTTCTTGACGTGTTGGCCATACTACTTTACGCATTTCAATGCGCGCTTCGCGAGCAAATGCTAATGTTGCTTTACCTTGTGTTGTCCACAACGCGAACCCACCCGCTGCTACGAACAAAGCAACAACAGCTAAAGCTCGTAACGCTAGGTTAAATTCACGGTAAAGATAGTTGCCACCCACCGCTACTGCCAGCAATAAAACGGTAATGATCCACTTAGCGATATCACCACCGCGTTTGCTATCTTGAGCTCCGCTATTCGCACTCATAAATTAACCTGTCATATGATGTAAATAAATAGCCAGCTTGCCTCGCAAGAGCAAAACAAATCAGACTAACCATAAAATCAACTATGATTGCATCTGACACAGTGTCATATCTCTATGACATTCGTATCTGCAAGATACTGGACTCGATTCGTTGTATCAGAGCCTATCTCACCAATAATTTACAACAAACTAGTGATGAGATAGGTTCTTTTTCAAACAACGCATAAAAAGGGCATCAATTGATGCCCTTCTCTAGGAAATTACGCGAGTAATTAACCTAATACTTTAGCAACAACGCCCGCACCTACTGTACGGCCACCTTCACGGATAGCGAAACGTAAACCGTCGTCCATCGCGATTGGGTGAATCAGTTCAACGATCATGTTGATGTTGTCACCTGGCATTACCATTTCTACGCCTTCTGGTAATTCGATAGTACCAGTTACGTCAGTTGTACGGAAGTAGAACTGTGGACGGTAGCCTTTGAAGAATGGAGTGTGACGACCACCTTCATCTTTGCTCAGAATATAAACTTCTGATTCGAATTTAGTGTGTGGCTTGATTGAACCTGGTTTTGCCAGTACTTGTCCACGTTCGATTTCTTCACGTTTAGTACCACGCAGAAGAACACCAACGTTCTCACCTGCACGACCTTCGTCAAGTAATTTACGGAACATTTCAACGCCAGTACAAGTTGTTTTAACAGTTGGTTTGATACCAACGATTTCAACTTCTTCACCAACTTTGATTACGCCACGCTCAACACGACCAGTTACTACTGTACCACGGCCTGAGATTGAGAATACGTCTTCGATTGGTAACAGGAATGGTTTGTCAATTGCACGCTCTGGTTCTGGGATGTATGAATCCAGTGCTTCTGCTAATTCAACAATTTTTGCTTCCCACTCAGCTTCGCCTTCCAGTGCTTTCAGCGCTGAACCACGGATTACTGGAGTGTCATCACCTGGGAAATCGTACTGAGACAGAAGTTCACGAACTTCCATTTCTACTAATTCCAGTAACTCTTCATCATCTACCATGTCACATTTGTTCAGGAATACGATGATGTAAGGAACACCAACCTGACGACCTAACAGGATGTGCTCACGAGTTTGTGGCATTGGACCATCAGTCGCAGCAACAACCAGGATAGCTCCGTCCATTTGCGCAGCACCAGTGATCATGTTTTTAACATAGTCGGCGTGACCTGGGCAGTCTACGTGTGCGTAGTGACGAGTTGGAGTGTCATATTCTACGTGTGAAGTAGAGATGGTGATACCACGAGCTTTTTCTTCTGGTGCGTTATCGATTTGATCGAATGCACGAGCAGCACCACCGTAAGTTTTAGCTAAAACTGTAGTGATTGCAGCAGTCAG
>NZ_JAABNI010000008.1:0-28158 GCF_009915995.1 Proteus sp. G2618
CACGTATCTCTTAGGTAAGGAGGTGATCCAACCGCAGGTTCCCCTACGGTTACCTTGTTACGACTTCACCCCAGTCATGAATCACAAAGTGGTAAGCGCCCTCCCGAAGGTTAAGCTACCTACTTCTTTTGCAACCCACTCCCATGGTGTGACGGGCGGTGTGTACAAGGCCCGGGAACGTATTCACCGTAGCATTCTGATCTACGATTACTAGCGATTCCGACTTCATGGAGTCGAGTTGCAGACTCCAATCCGGACTACGACAGACTTTATGAGTTCCGCTTGCTCTCGCGAGGTCGCTTCTCTTTGTATCTGCCATTGTAGCACGTGTGTAGCCCTACTCGTAAGGGCCATGATGACTTGACGTCATCCCCACCTTCCTCCGGTTTATCACCGGCAGTCTCCTTTGAGTTCCCGCCATTATGCGCTGGCAACAAAGGATAAGGGTTGCGCTCGTTGCGGGACTTAACCCAACATTTCACAACACGAGCTGACGACAGCCATGCAGCACCTGTCTCAGAGTTCCCGAAGGCACTCCTCTATCTCTAAAGGATTCTCTGGATGTCAAGAGTAGGTAAGGTTCTTCGCGTTGCATCGAATTAAACCACATGCTCCACCGCTTGTGCGGGCCCCCGTCAATTCATTTGAGTTTTAACCTTGCGGCCGTACTCCCCAGGCGGTCGATTTAACGCGTTAGCTCCAGAAGCCACGGTTCAAGACCACAACCTCTAAATCGACATCGTTTACAGCGTGGACTACCAGGGTATCTAATCCTGTTTGCTCCCCACGCTTTCGCACCTGAGCGTCAGTCTTTGTCCAGGGGGCCGCCTTCGCCACCGGTATTCCTCCACATCTCTACGCATTTCACCGCTACACGTGGAATTCTACCCCCCTCTACAAGACTCTAGCCAACCAGTTTCAGATGCAATTCCCAAGTTAAGCTCGGGGCTTTCACATCTGACTTAATTGACCGCCTGCGTGCGCTTTACGCCCAGTAATTCCGATTAACGCTTGCACCCTCCGTATTACCGCGGCTGCTGGCACGGAGTTAGCCGGTGCTTCTTCTGCGGGTAACGTCAATTGCTAAGAGTATTAATCTTAACACCTTCCTCCCCGCTGAAAGTACTTTACAACCCTAAGGCCTTCTTCATACACGCGGCATGGCTGCATCAGGCTTGCGCCCATTGTGCAATATTCCCCACTGCTGCCTCCCGTAGGAGTCTGGGCCGTGTCTCAGTCCCAGTGTGGCTGATCATCCTCTCAGACCAGCTAGAGATCGTCGCCTAGGTGAGCCATTACCCCACCTACTAGCTAATCCCATATGGGTTCATCCGATAGCGCAAGGTCCGAAGAGCCCCTGCTTTGGTCCGTAGACGTCATGCGGTATTAGCCACCGTTTCCAGTAGTTATCCCCCTCTATCGGGCAGATCCCCATACATTACTCACCCGTCCGCCGCTCGTCAGCAAGAAAGCAAGCTTTCTCCTGTTACCGCTCGACTTGCATGTGTTAGGCCTGCCGCCAGCGTTCAATCTGAGCCATGATCAAACTCTTCAATTAAAAGTGTTTGATGCTCAAAGAAATCGAAAACTTAGCTATTCATAAATGAATTTACTTTTGTTGTTCACTCTTCAAGACTTGATACATCTAATATTTTAGAAGATATCGTCTCTGCGAGTGCCCACACAGATTGTCTGATAATTTGTTAAAGAGCAGTGCAACATTCGCTGCCGTTTCCGGTCTTCTGCGTTGTTGCGAGGAGGCGTATATTACGTTATTCCTCTGAAGAGTCAAGAGTTTTTTCAAACTTTTTTCTTTTCTCTTCGCTGTCCTTCGTGGCTGTTGTCAGCTCATCGTCGTTCAGTGGATGCGCATTATAGGGAGTTCTCGGATTAGCGCAAGTATTTATTTCAACTTTTTCTCTGTTCGTTCTCTTTTTGAACTTTACGTCTATTTTTGATACAAAAAAAATCTTTTGCGTGTAAAAAATATACGCTTTATCTTGTTATTGTCTATTCGGTAGATTCTATCAATCACACTCTGTTACTCAACTTTCCCCTTTATTATCGATTTTTATAGTCTTACAGTATAAAAATCATTACTCTCGCCAGCCCGCCCTATCCGCTGCTATGCTTTTCTTATTATGAAGTGAAACCAAAAGCGAGGTTAAATTATGGGGAAATCAACAATCAGGAATTACTTACACCTTTCGCCTTCTATTGATAAAGATGTTTTTATTGATGAAACAGCAACTGTGATTGGAGATGTACGCATTAGTGAAGATGTCAGTATCTGGCCTATGGTTGTTATTCGTGGTGATGTGAATTACGTGAGTATAGGCAAAAGATCAAATATTCAAGATGGTTCAGTTCTTCATGTCACTCACATGTCACCCAAGGATCCTGAAGGTTTTCCTCTTATTATTGGCGATAATGTTACTGTTGGGCACAAAGCAATGTTGCACGGGTGCACAATAGGAGATCGTGCTTTAGTCGGAATGGGTTCTATTTTACTTGATGGGGCAATTATTGAAGACGATGTAATGATTGGCGCAGGTAGTTTAGTTCCACCAGGAAAGCGACTTGAAAGTGGTTTTCTTTATTTAGGAAGTCCAGTGAAAAAAATCCGCCCGCTTTCATCAGCAGAAATAGAGCACTTTATCTATTCTGCTAATAATTATGTAGGGTGGAAAAATAACTATTTAGCCACTCGTCAATCTGACATTGATAAAGAATAGATAGGATGGAGAGTTGATAACTCATATTCCGTTACCAACTCTTCAAATTCATCTTCAATATCCCAACGATTTTGTTTAAATAATAAAATTCCTTCCCCAACACCAAAACGCTCAATAAGCTCTTGCTCTGTAATTTGACAATCAAAAAGCATTCCGTTGATCATTATAGGAAAAAGAACACTCCTGTTCTCAGCTAGCCATATTTCACGATCTGGAAATTGAATGGATTGGTTCATTGATTCAATCTTTCTCTTAATACATTAAGGACAGGATTAATATCTGGCACAAGTTCATACCACAGTTCAAATGCATAAGCGGCTTGTCCTACTAACATACCTAATCCATCTGATAAACGTGTACTCCCATGTTTTAATGCGTTATATAGAAATGATGTCATCCCTGTTTGATAATAAAGGTCGTAGCATGCTGTATCAAAACCATAAACATCGTTAGGAATAGGCGGTAAATCATTAGTCATGCTGGATGCAGAGGCATTTATAATTAAATCGTAATGTCTATCGGCAACATCTTCAGTAGCTATTGCTCGGATCGTTCCAAACTGACTAAATTCTTTTACTAATTGTTCAGCTTTAGCAAATGTACGGTTGGTTAAAGTAATATCACAATCAAAATCGAGTAATGGAAGCAATATTCCTCTTGTTGCGCCACCTGCGCCAATAACTAAGACTGATTTAACCTTATTAGGCACAATAAAATCGAGTCTTGCTAAATCCAAAATAAGCCCTTGCCCGTCAGTGTTATCACCAAGGAGTGAGCCATCTTCCAATTTAACAATAGAGTTAACTGCACCACATGCTTTCGCTCTATCCGTTAATTTATCCACAAAATGGAATGCATCTTCTTTAAAAGGAACTGTAACATTTGCACCTCGCCCCCCATTAGAAAAAAAATGAGAGGCTGTTTTATCAAATTCACCTAGAGGAACAAGTAAACGCCCATAGCCATACTCTATTCCTGTTTGTTTTGAAAAAAATTGGTGGATGAAAGGAGACTGACTATGCTCGATAGGATTTCCCATCACTAAATATTTTTCCATCACAATCATCCTTGTCGGTATAATTCACCCGTTAATGCATCTCGAATTTCAGAAGGATTCTGTCTACCACCAACATTCCCTTCAACGATAGAAATTGTATCCTGAAACTGTTCTTTTACTTCTTCAACTGTACGACATGGTGGTAATCCACTTAAATTCGCACTCGTCGAAACTAAAGGTTTTCCATAGGATAGGCAGAGTTCTTTAACAACTGGATGATCTGTTACTCTCACAGCTAAAGAAGTAAATTTTCCAGTTAACCACTTTGGCGTTGTTGATTTGGCAGGAATAACCCATGTAACAGGTCCTGGCCAAGACGCAAACATTTTATCTCGCTGAGTTTGAGTCAATGCACTATCGTCGATATAAGGTTTCAATTGCTCATAATTGTCAGCAATTAAAATTAGCCCTTTGTCAATTGAGCGTTGTTTTAACATTAATAATGCCATAACAGCATGCTCGCTATCAGGATCACAACCTACCCCAAATACAGCTTCTGTTGGATATGCGATAACTTTATTATTTTTTAATGCTGCGATTATAGTGTTGCTTACAGGTGATGCTTCGTTATTCATGTTCTTCTCTTTTTGTTTGCTGCTTTCCACATAATTTGCTGGCACACATCAATCTTACTCCTTGAGAAGACCTTTTTTCCATCAATAATGGATAGTGGCAATGTTCGCACTCACCATTAACAGGCTTGTTATTTAATACAAATTGGCATTCTGGATATTGGTTACAAGCATAAAATGTCTTACCAAACCTAGACTTACGTTGTAGTAATTTTCCTTTTTCGCATTGAGGACAAGATATAACGGTTTCATCAGGTTTATCAATTTGTTCTATATGTTCACATTCAGGATAATTACTACAACCAATAAACATCCCAAATTTACCCTGACGCAAAACTAAATCAGCACCACAACACTTACAAGGTTGCCCTTCTAAAACTTTTATAATTTGCCCATCACCCTGTGATTTTAATGTTTTAATATAGTGGCAATCAGGGTAAGCCGAACATCCTAAAAAAGGGCCATGTCCTCCATTTTTCATCACTAATGCGCTACCACATTCAGGACATTTTTCCTGTTCAGGTTGTTGTGTAAACGGCATATTCTTTGCCATTGTTTTACCTCATTACACTTATTCCAATCGAGTATAACCACCAGCCACAATAGCGACTTTTTCAATAAGCTCAAGTTCTAATAAAAGAGGAGCTAATTCAGAAGTTGATAATCCACTATCCTGAGCAATGATATCAATGGGTACTGCTTTATTAAAACGTAGAAAAGGTAATATCACATCCATTGCCTGTTGTTGTTCTGGTGTAAATTGTTCTACTTTAGCCTCTTGTTTTTCATTATTAATAAGTGTTGTATATTCTTCTGTAATTTGTTTTTGTTGATACTCATTAACACAAGTAAGCCACTGCAAAGAGCTATTTAAATATTCAAAGATATCTTCAGGTGAGGATGCTAAATTTGCACCTTGCTTAATAAGTTGGTGATTACCTTCAAAATGAATATCACCCAATAGTCCCGGTAACACGAACAACTCTTTACCTTGTTGCAAAGCATAGTTTGCTGTTATTAAAGAACCGCTTTTAATTCCAGCTTCAACAATAAGTAGTGCAGTACTTAGCCCACTAATAATCCGATTACGTTGAGGGAAATGGCGCGCTAAAGGCGGTGTCATAGGTAAATGCTCAGAAATAAGAAGACCAGATTCTTTTATTTGTGTCGCAAGAGTACGATGAAATGACGGATAAATCTGCTCTAAACCACTTCCTAGTACAGCAATAGTAATACCATTATTTTTTAATGCACTTCGATGTCCAATACCATCAATACCTTGAGCTAACCCACTCGTAATAGTTAACTCTTTCTTTACTAGTTCCTGCGCAAAATAAGTTGCCCATTTGGAACCATATGGTGTAGCAATTCGACTACCAATTAATGCAATTTGTGTGCTTTTTAAATGCTGCCTATTCCCTGCAACAAAAAGCAAAAGCGGGGGCGATGATATTTGCTTTAATAAGGGTGGATAATCTGAATCTGTAATCGTTAATAATGATGATTCGTTTTTATCTAACCATTTTAATGTATCGTTGACAGCATTTGTATGAAGTCTTAAGAATTGATGACTTTGCTGTTCTGACAGACCACAACCTATTAATAGCCCTTGATTTAATTGAGTTAAAGATTGTAGATACCTTGCAATTTGAATCGCTTTATTAATGGGGAGTCTTGAAACAGCGTTAAGCCTTATCCATATTTCTCTAGCATCCATGCATTATCCTAATATTGTTTTTAGCAAACAGGGTGAGTGCTAAACACACCAAATACTGTCAATCTAGACAATAAATGTCTAGAATAGACGTTAAATCCTATTCACATTTTAGAAACAGTCCGAATAAATTATGGCAGTGTTACACGTATTACATTATCCAGACGAGCGCCTTCGCACGATTGCAAAGCCAGTCGAAAAAGTTGATGCCGAAATTCAAAAAATTGTCGATGATATGTTTGAAACAATGTATTTGGAAGAAGGTATCGGCTTAGCTGCGACACAGGTGAATATCCATCAGCGCATTATCGTCATTGATGTCTCTGAAACCAGGGATCAAAGACTGGTATTAATAAACCCAGAACTTCTCGATGCTAATGGCGATACAGGCATAGAAGAAGGCTGTTTGTCTGTTCCGGAACAACGCGCTTTTATTCCTCGTGCAGAGCATGTAAAAGTGAAAGCCCTTGATTACAATGGTCAACCTTTTGAGTTAGAGGCTGATGATTTATTAGCTATCTGTATTCAACATGAAATGGATCATTTAGTTGGTAAATTATTTGTGGATTATTTATCCCCATTAAAACGCCAACGTATCCGTCAAAAAGTTGAAAAACTCGATAAGCTAGATAAAAAAAGAGCTAAAGCAGGACAGTAACAGTTCAATTGAAACAGGAAGAAAACGTGTCTGATTCATTACGTATTATTTTTGCGGGAACACCCGATTTTGCAGCTCGACATTTAGCTGCATTGTTATCAACTCAACATCGTGTGGTGGGAGTACTCACTCCTCCAGATAAACCCGCAGGAAGAGGTAAGAAACTGACTATTAGCCCTGTTAAAGAACTGGCGTTAACTCATAATATTCCTGTTTATCAGCCTGCCTCTTTAAAACCAGAAGAGAATCATGAATGGATAGCAGCACAACAAGCAGACATTATGATTGTTGTCGCTTATGGCATGATCTTACCTAAAGCAGTTCTTGAAATACCACGTTTAGGCTGCCTTAATGTGCATGGTTCCCTCCTCCCTAAATGGCGTGGTGCTGCACCTATTCAACGCTCTTTGTGGGCAGGAGATAAAGAAACTGGTGTCACAATTATGCAAATGGATGTTGGCTTAGATACAGGCGATATGCTGTATAAAGCCTCGTGCCCAATTACGAATGAAGATACCAGTGCATCTCTTTATGAAAAGCTTGCAGAGCTTGGACCTAAGGCTCTAACAACTACGTTAGATCTCATTACCTCAGGTAAAATAAAAGCAGAAAAACAAGATGATAATTTAGCGAATTACGCACAAAAATTATCTAAAGAAGAAGCAAAAATTGATTGGTCATTATCCGCAGAACAGATTGAACGTTGCATAAGAGCATTCAATCCGTGGCCAATGAGCTTTTTCATGTTGGACGAGCAACCAGTGAAAGTATGGAAAGCACAAGCTATTGCTGATGATACAGATCAACCTGCAGGAACCTTATTAAAAGCAGATAAAACGGGTATTTATATTGCGACAGGTAACGGCATTCTAAATATCACAGAGTTACAACCATCAGGTAAGAAACCTATGGCTTCTGCCGATTTCTTAAACTCCAAGCGAGATTGGTTCACTCCTGGAAAAATCATTCAATAATTATTCTAAACCCTGATATCTAACACTATTATCAGGGTTTTCCTTTTTTCACGCCAATGTAGTACATCTCTGGCGCTCAATATTAAACGTTAACTCATCATGAAAACGTCATACAACTTACGTAGCATTGCAGCCAAAGCAATTAACCAAGTATTAGATCAAGGCTTATCTCTAAGCACCGTCATACCCGAACTTCAAAAAAATGTTTCAGACAAAGACAAAGCATTACTACAGGAACTTTGCTTTGGTGTATTACGTACATTGCCACAATTAGAATGGATTATTCAGCAACTCATGGATAAACCATTAAAAGGTAAACAACGTATTTTACACTACCTCATTATGGTTGGCTTATATCAGCTTCTTTATACTCGTATTCCTGCTCATGCAGCTCTAGCCGAAACCGTAGATGGCGCTGTGGCACTAAAAAAACCACAGTTAAAAGGATTAATTAACGGTGTGTTGCGTCAGTTTCAACGTCAACAAGATATCCTAAATGAACGTTTTCAAAACAGCGAAAATCGTTTTCTCCATCCATCATGGCTACTTGCCCGTGTTAAACATGCCTATCCTGAACAATGGATGAGTATTGTTGAAGGTAATAATCAAAAACCACCTATGTGGTTACGTGTAAATCAACGCCATCATTCACGAGAAGAATATTTAACATTACTTGAAAAGGAAGAAATTGTCGCTGTTGCTGATGATGACCACCCTTTTGCGATCCGTTTAGAGACCCCATGTAACGTGAATCTTCTTCCAGGATTTGCTGATGGTTGGGTAACAGTTCAAGATCGTTCAGCCCAGCGTTGTGCTGAATTATTGGCGCCAGAAAATAAAGAGCAGATCCTTGATTTATGTGCGGCGCCGGGCGGTAAAACAACGCATATTTTAGAGATTGCTCCTCAGGCTCAAGTATTAGCAATCGATATAGATGAGCAACGTTTGAAACGTGTACAAGAGAACCTTACGCGTTTAAAACTTAATGCCGTAGTCAAAAGTGGTGATGGTCGTTATCCTGAACAATGGTGTGCTGGTATACAATTTGACCGAATTCTCCTTGATGCACCATGCTCAGCAACAGGCGTTATTCGCCGTCATCCAGATATTAAGTGGCTTCGCCGTAATGAAGACATTGAGCAATTAGCTCAAATTCAAAAAGAGATCCTTCACGCTATTTGGCCATACTTAAAATCTGGTGGTACGTTGGTTTATGCAACCTGCTCTATTTTGCCTGAAGAGAATAAACAACAGGTTGAAGCATTTTTAGCGTCAACGAAAGATGCACAATGTGATTATCAGCACCAATGCTTACCAGAAGAAAAAGGTGGCGATGGTTTCTTTTATGCATTGATCAAGAAAATATGATCTTGTGATAAAAGATGATATCAGATCTAAAAAACGCTACTATTTCAACGCAAGATCATTAAGATCTTGCGTTTCTTTTCTATTTGTTAATCGAATACTCTGAGAAATTACGATGAAAATTATTATCTTAGGCGCTGGTCAAGTAGGTGGTACTCTCGCTGAAAATCTTGTCGGGGAGAATAATGATATTACTGTCGTTGACACTAATGCAGATCGTTTGCGCCAACTTCAAGATAAATTCGATTTACGAGTAGTCAATGGGCATGGCTCTCACCCAAGGATCTTAAGAGAAGCTGGTGCTGAAGATGCAGATATGCTGGTTGCCGTCACCAACTCTGACGAAACCAATATGATAGCGTGCCAAGTTGCTTACACTTTGTTTAATACACCCAATAAAGTTGCTCGGATACGTGCCTCTGAATTTGTTCGTGAAGCAGACAAACTCTTCCTCCCAGAAGCTATTCCCATTGATTACTTAATCTCTCCTGAACATTTGGTTATTGATTATGTATATAAATTGATCCAATATCCTGGTGCCTTACAAGTTGTTAATTTTGCCGATGGCCAAGTCAGTATCGTTGCGGTAAAAGCATATTATGGTGGTTCTCTCGTCGGGAATGCACTATCAACATTACGCGATCATATGCCACATATTGATACTCGTGTTGCTGCAATTTTTCGTCAAGACAGACCTATCCGACCTCAAGGCTCCACAATTATTGAAGCGGGAGATGAAGTTTTCTTTGTCGTTGCATCTCAGCATATTCGTGCAGTAATGAGTGAATTACAACGATTAGAAAAACCTTACAAACGCATTATGATTGTTGGTGGTGGTAATGTCGGTGCAGGTTTAGCAGCTAGATTAGAAAAAGATTATAGCGTCAAGCTTATTGAACATAATCAGCAACGTGCAACAGAACTTGCAGAACTACTCCATGATACTATTGTTTTTTATGGTGACGCATCGGATCAAGAACTTCTTGCTGAAGAACATATAGAACAAATCGATGTCTTTATCGCACTGACTAATGATGATGAAGCCAATATTATGTCAGCAATGCTAGCCAAAAGAATGGGTGCCAAAAAGGCGATGGTGCTTATTCAGCGTAGCGCTTATGTTGATTTAGTCCAAGGCGGGGTTATTGATATTGCAATATCACCACAACAAGCAACAATTTCTGCACTTTTAGGCCATGTTCGTAAAGCTGATATTGTTAGCGTTTCCTCATTACGACGAGGTGTTGCAGAGGCAATCGAAGCCGTTGCACATGGTGATGAAAATACATCAAAAGTTGTTGGTCGTCGTATACAAGATATAAAACTACCACCTGGAACGATCATTGGTGCAATTGTAAGAGAGCAAGATGTTATTATTGCGAACGCAAGTCACTCCATAGAACAAGGAGATCATGTGATTATGTTTATCACTGATAAAAAATATGTCCCTGAAGTAGAAAAGCTTTTCCAACCTAGCCCATTCTTCTTATAAAGACCAAGTAGAAATAAGAATAATAGTAATTGTTACTTATAATGGTCTACTATTATCATGTTAGATACTATATTTTTACATAATAAATCTATGCATAGATAAATAAGGGGTGGTTATGTCTTTTTTCAAAGAGTTTCGTGAATTCGCAATGAAAGGCAACGTTGTTGACATGGCAGTCGGTGTCATCATTGGCGCAGCCTTCGGTAAGATTGTTTCATCATTAGTTGCTGATATTATTATGCCGCCGTTAGGCTTATTAATCGGTGGTATTGATTTCAAACAGTTTAGTCTTGTATTAAGAGATGCTAGTGGGGATGTGCCGGCAGTTGTACTCAATTATGGTATGTTCATTCAAACTGTTTTTGACTTTGCCATTGTTGCATTTGCGATTTTCTGTGCAATCAAATTAATTAACAAGACACGCCGTCAAGCAGAAGAAGCACCTAAAGCACCACCGGCACCTTCAGCAGAAGAAACTTTATTAACAGAAATTCGTGATTTATTAAAAAATCAGCAAAAATAAAAACTAAAAGGCCAGTGATAACAATTGAAAAAATCTTTTGTTATCACTGGCCTCCCAGTTCCCCTTTTTACCATGTTTCGCTTTTCTCATATAACTTCCTTTTCCTTTTTTATTCTTTTCCACGCGTTGTCTAAATAGTGGATCATGAACAAGTGCTGCTAAGGCATTATCTTTAATAACACCTTTCTGGTGCTGATATTTGCTAGACATAAAAACCTCTTAAATTGTTAAAGAACATAAAACGTAATGCGGTACAGATATTATTGTTTTGTGGCTCCAGATTCAAGTATTTCAAGAATAGAACAATAAGTACTTTCATGAGCACTACCACAACATGCATTACTTAACATCTTCAGTGAATCTCTCATTCTTTCCATTTCTTTCAAGCGAATTTCGACTTCAGCAAGTCTTGCATCAACAATGTGTTTTGATTCAACACAAGTGTGATGAGCGGGATCAACACGAATAGAAAGTAGCTCTGTAATCGCGTCTAATGTAAAACCTAACTCTTTTGCATAACGAATAAAACGCAAACGTTGGAGATCTTGCTCTGTATATAAGCGATAACCGCCTTCTGTTCGCCTGTCATGATCCATCAACCCCTGTTTTTCATAAAAACGGATTGTATCTGTTGTCACATTCGCTAATTTTGCAACCTGCCCAATACGATACATGGATCATTCCCTCATTCTAACTGATGGCATAAGCATAACAAATAATCAAAAGAATAGAATTGAAATATAATGCGAAGCATATCTTACTAAAATAGCAGTATGCTGAAATAACAGAAAATAAATATGATGTAACACAAGAGTAGGCAAAAACGCATGGAATAACAAATAGAAAGGCTAGGATATGGCTTGATAGATTATTTTTATAACGGTAATTTCATAACTACCATTTTCGATAGATGTAAAAAAACCGGATTAAAAATCCGGTCTTTTTATTCGCTTCACTAAATAATAATTAAATTATTCAGCTGCTGCTTCTGTTTCAGAATCAGCACGGTCAACAAGCTCAATGTAAGCCATTGGAGCGTTGTCACCAGCACGGAAGCCACACTTCAGAATACGAGTGTAACCACCTGCACGGCTCGCAAAACGCGGACCTAATACTGTAAACAGTTTTGCCACGACTTCGTTATCACGAGTACGGGCGAATGCCAGACGACGATTAGCTACGCTGTCGGTCTTGGCAAGAGTAATCAGCGGCTCAACGACGCGACGCAGTTCTTTCGCTTTAGGCAAAGTTGTCTTGATGATCTCATGACGAACTAAAGAACCTGCCATGTTACGAAACATAGCCTGACGATGGCTGCTGTTGCGGTTCAATTGACGACCACTCTTACGATGGCGCATGACCTTATCCTTCTCAGTAAAACCTTAACCTGTGATCTTATTCATCAGCGATACTTGCAGGTGGCCAATTCTCAAGGCGCATGCCCAGAGATAAACCACGCGACGCCAGTACGTCTTTAATCTCAGTAAGAGATTTCTTACCAAGGTTAGGCGTCTTAAGTAATTCAACTTCAGTACGCTGTACCAGATCACCGATGTAGTGGATTGCTTCTGCCTTCAGACAGTTAGCAGAGCGGACAGTCAATTCAAGATCGTCTACTGGGCGCAGTAAGATAGGATCGAATTCTGGCTTCTCTTCTTTAACTTCTGGTTGACGAACATCACGTAAGTCAACAAAAGCTTCAAGCTGTTCAGCCAGGATAGTCGCTGCACGGCGAATCGATTCTTCTGGATCGATAGTACCGTTAGTTTCCATCTCGATAACCAGCTTATCCAAGTCGGTACGCTGTTCAACACGAGCTGCTTCCACATTATAAGCAATACGCTCAACTGGGCTATAGCACGCGTCTACTAAAAGGCGACCGATAGGGCGCTCATCTTCTTCCGAATGAATTCGGGCAGAAGCCGGCACATAACCACGACCACGCTGAACTTTGATACGCATATTAATAGATGCGTTCTCGTCTGTAAGGTGGCAGATAACGTGCTGCGGCTTGACGATTTCGACATCACCGTCATGGATGATATCGGCTGCAATAACAGGGCCAATGCCAGATTTGCTCAAAGTAAGAATAACTTCATCTTTACCATGAACTTTTACCGCCAACCCTTTAAGGTTGAGCAGTATTTCTAGGATATCTTCCTGAACACCTTCTTTGGTGCTGTACTCATGCAGTACACCATCAATCTCAACCTCTGTTACCGCACAACCCGGCATAGACGAAAGCAGAATACGGCGCAGTGCGTTACCAAGAGTATGGCCGAAGCCTCGCTCTAATGGCTCAAGGGTCACCTTGGCGTGCGTCGAACTGACTTGCTCGATATCAACCAGGCGCGGTTTTAGAAACTCTGTCACAGAACCCTGCATTGTGTCCTCTCTTTGGTGCTAAGCCTTACTTGGAGTAAAGCTCGACGATCAGGTGCTCGTTAATGTCAGCAGATAAGTCAGTACGTTCAGGAATACGTTTGAACACACCTTCCATCTTAGCAGCATCAACTTCCAGCCATGTTGGCTTTTCACGCTGTTCAGCCAGCTCTAAAGCAGCCTTAATACGAGACTGTTTTTTCGATTTTTCACGAACGCTGACTACGTCATTCGGGGAAACCTGATAAGAAGCAATGTTAACCACGCGACCATTTACCATGATTGCTTTATGGCTAACCATCTGACGTGCTTCTGCGCGAGTTGCGCCAAAGCCCATACGATAAACAACGTTATCCAGACGACCTTCCAGCAGAGTCAGCAGGTTTTCACCTGTGTTGCCTTTCAGACGTGTTGCTTCTTTGTAGTAGTTACGGAATTGACGCTCTAGAACACCGTAAATACGACGTACTTTTTGTTTTTCACGTAACTGAACACCGTAATCAGAAAGACGCGGTTTACGTGCGCCGTGCTGACCTGGTGCTTGTTCCAGTTTACACTTGGTGTCAATCGCCCGAACGCCAGATTTTAGAAATAAATCTGTACCTTCACGGCGGCTCAGCTTGAGCTTAGGACCCAAATATCTTGCCATTTTCTTTCTCCAACTTTCCTAAAAACGAAAACGTTATTAAACGCGACGTTTTTTCGGTGGACGACAACCGTTATGAGGAATCGGAGTCACATCAGTAATATTAGTGATGCGGAAACCAGCCGCGTTTAATGCACGGATAGTTGACTCACGACCAGGACCAGGTCCTTTAACCATAACTTCCAAGTTCTTAATTCCGTACTCTTTAACAGCTTCAGCGCAACGTTCTGCTGCAACCTGAGCCGCGAACGGAGTAGATTTACGAGAACCACGGAAACCGGAACCACCGGCAGTAGCCCAACCCAATGCGTTACCTTGACGATCGGTAATAGTAACGATTGTGTTGTTGAAAGAAGCATGGATATGAGCCACACCGTCAGAGACTTGTTTTCTTACACGCTTACGTGCACGAATAGGTGCTTTTGCCATTGTTCAAATACCCCGATTATTTCTTGATCGGCTTACGCGGACCCTTACGGGTACGTGCGTTAGTCTTAGTACGCTGACCGCGAACTGGTAGACCACGACGATGACGTAAACCACGGTAAGTACCAAGATCCATCAGACGTTTGATGCTCAGGGTAACTTCACGACGCAGATCACCTTCTACAACGTATTTGGCAACTTCGTCACGCAGCTTGTCGATTTGCTCTTCAGACAGCTCACTGATCTTAACATTTTCAGCAATACCAGCAGCTACACAGATAGCCTGTGAGCGGGTCTTACCGATACCGTAAATCGAAGTTAATGCGATTACAGTATGTTTATGATCAGGAATGTTAATGCCTGCTATACGGGCCACTATGCACTCCTAAATTAGCAGTTATACAGTACTATTCTGAAAAGCCCGTTTTCAGGATACTCAAACAATACTGTATATATTATAAAAGATTGGGCTGGCTAATTTAGCCAGCTCAACCGAACTTTGCAAGAAAAAAATGCAATAAATTAGCCTTGACGCTGTTTATGCTTAGGCTCGACGCTGCAAATTACACGCACGTGACCGTGACGTCTAACAATTTTGCAGTTACGGCACATTTTCTTGACGGAAGCACGAACTTTCATTTTTACTCTCCGTAACTTCTAAAACAAATCGCTTATCAGTAATTAACCTTTAAGATTTGCTTTTTTCAATGCAGACTCATACTGACTTGACATCAGGAGAGTTTGCACTTGAGCCATAAAATCCATGATGACCACAACCACGATTAAGAGGGAAGTACCACCAAAATAGAAAGGTACTTTCATTGCGTCACGCATGAACTCCGGGATGAGACAGATAAAGGTAATATACAAGGCACCGATTAAGGTTAAACGTGTCATTACTTTATCTATATATTTAGCCGTCTGCTCTCCCGGGCGAATTCCTGGTACAAATGCACCGGACTTCTTCAGGTTATCTGCCGTTTCTCTTGGGTTGAAGACCAACGCCGTATAAAAGAAACAGAAGAATATGATTGCAGCAGCGTATAGTAACACATAAATAGGTTGACCAGGCTGTAGATTTAAAGAAATCGTCGTCAGCCAACCCCACCCTGTACCATCGCCAAACCAAGAGGTTATTGTACCAGGAAACAGGATAATACTTGAAGCAAAAATTGCTGGTATAACACCCGCCATATTTACTTTAAGTGGTAGATGTGTACTTTGTGCCGCGTATATTCTACGCCCTTGTTGACGTTTTGCATAGTTAACAACGATACGACGTTGTCCTCTTTCTACAAAAACAACAAAGAAAGTAACCGCGAACACCAATACTGCAACCAACAATAACAGGAGGAAGTGCAGTTCGCCTTGCCGCGCCTGCTCGATGGTTTGACCAATGGCAGGTGGAAGACCTGCAACGATACCTGCAAAGATAATGATTGAGATACCGTTACCAATACCACGTTCAGTGATTTGCTCACCTAACCACATTAGGAACATTGTCCCAGTGACTAAGCTCACAACAGCCGTAATATAGAATGGTAGACCTGGATTAATTACCAGACCTTGCATTCCTGGCATATTCGGTAAGCCTGTTGCGATACCAATTGATTGGAATATCGCCAGCACCAAAGTACCATAACGGGTATATTGGCTGATCTTACGACGACCGGCCTCCCCTTCCTTCTTAATCTCTGCTAACCGAGGGTTAACCACTGATAAGAGTTGGATAATAATCGATGCCGAAATATAAGGCATGATACCCAGCGCAAAGATAGAAGCACGGCTAAGAGCACCACCAGAGAACATATTAAACATTTCAATGATGGTGCCTTTTTGCTGATCGAGCAATTTGGCAAGCACAGTGGCATCAATACCAGGGATAGGAATAAAAGAGCCAATCCTAAAGACAATAAGTGCACCAAGAACAAACAAAAGTCTGCGTTTTAGTTCACCAACACCACCTTTAGCACTCTGAAAATCTAAACCTGGTTGTTTAGCCATCTGTCACTTATTCCTCAATTTTACCGCCAGCTGATTCGATTGCTGCACGGGCACCTTTGGTAACACGCAGACCACGAATAGTCACTGCACGGTTAACCTCGCCAGACAGAATTAATTTTGCAAATTCAATCTGTGGGCCAACAACGTTTGCGGCTTTCAGTGCATTCAGATCGATTACATCGCCTTCAACGTAAGCTAAATCAGACAGACGGATTTCCGCAGTCACGAATGATTTACGTGAAGTAAAACCAAATTTTGGTAAACGACGATATAAAGGCATCTGGCCACCTTCAAAACCACGACGTACGCCACCGCCAGAACGAGATTTCTGACCTTTGTGACCACGGCCGCCAGTTTTACCTAAGCCAGAACCGATACCACGACCTACACGTTTAGGCGCATGCTTGGCACCTTCAGCCGGAGACAGAGTATTTAAACGCATCTCTTACTCCTCAACTTTAACCATATAGGAAACCAAGTTGATCATACCGCGAACTGCTGGTGTATCTTCGCGTTCTACAGTGTGACCGATGCGACGCAGGCCTAAACCAGTCATAGTTGCCTTATGTTTAGGCAGACGGCCGATTAAGCTGCGTGTTTGAGTAATTTTAATAGTCTTAGCCATGGTCATTACCCCAGAATTTCTTCAACGGATTTACCACGCTTAGCTGCGACCATATCTGGAGACTTCATGCTATCTAAAGCGTCCAGTGTTGCACGAACCACGTTAATCGGGTTAGTGGAACCATAGGTTTTAGCCAGTACGTTACGAACGCCAGCCACTTCTAGAACTGCACGCATTGCACCACCTGCGATGATACCGGTACCTTCATAAGCAGGCTGCATAAATACGCGAGAGCCTGTGTGAGTACCTTTAACAGGGTGGAACAGAGTACCGTTGTTTAAAGCGACGGTTTTCATATTGCGACGGGCTTTTTCCATCGCTTTCTGGATTGCTGCCGGAACTTCGCGAGCTTTGCCATATCCGAAACCAACGCGGCCATTACCATCACCAACTACTGTAAGAGCAGTGAAGCTAAAGATACGACCACCTTTAACGGTTTTAGATACGCGGTTTACCGCGATCAGCTTTTCCTGCAGTTCGCCAGCTTGTTTCTCGATGTGAGCCATCTTACACTCCTACCTTAGAACTGAAGGCCAGCTTCACGGGCAGCATCTGCCAGTGCCTGGACTCGACCATGATATTGGAAACCGGAACGGTCAAATGATACTACTTTGATACCTTTTTCCAGAGCGCGTTCAGCAACAATTTTACCAACTACTGCTGCTGCTTCTTTGTTTCCAGTGTTTTTCAGTTGCTCAATGATAGCTTTTTCTGTAGTAGAAGCGGCCACCAAAGTTTCAGAACCGTTTGGTGCAATAACCTGCGCATAAATATGGCGAGGGGTACGGTGTACCACCAGGCGAGTCGCACCCAATTCCTGGAGCTTACGGCGTGCGCGGGTCGCACGACGGATACGAGCTGCTTTCTTATCCATAGTGTTACCTTACTTCTTCTTAGCCTCTTTGATACGCACAACTTCGTCGGCGTAACGAATACCTTTACCTTTATAAGGTTCAGGGCGACGGTAAGCACGCAGTTCAGCTGCTACTTGACCAATCACTTGCTTATCCGCACCTTTCAGTACGATTTCAGTTTGTGTTGGACATTCAGCAGTGATGCCTGCTGGCAGTTGGTGTTCCACTGGATGTGAAAAACCTACTGATAAGTTAACCGCATTGCCTTTAATAGACGCACGATAACCTACACCTACCAGTTGCAGTTTCTTAGTGAAGCCTTCGGTAACACCTACAACCATTGCATTTAACAGAGAACGAGTAGTACCCGCCTGTGCCCATGCATCAGCAAAACCATCGCGAGGTGCGAAAGTTAACTGGTTGTCAGCATGTTGAATTTCAACTGCATTATGGATAGTACGAGTTAGCTCGCCGTTTTTACCCTTAATCGTAATTACCTGACCGTTGAGTTTAACCTCTACGCCGGCAGGAATGACGACGGGTGCTTTTGCCACACGAGACATTCTTTCCTCCCGAATTAAGCTACGTAGCAGATAATCTCGCCACCAAGACCTGCTTGGCGAGCTGCACGATCAGTCATAACACCTTTTGAGGTAGAAACAACAGCGATGCCCAGTCCTGCCATAACTTGTGGCAGCTCATCTTTTCTTTTATAGATGCGCAGACTTGGACGGCTTACGCGCTGAATGCTTTCTACTACAGCCTTACCTTGGAAATATTTTAAAGTGATTTCCAGTTCTGGCTTAGTGTCGCCTTCAATTTTAAAATCTTCGATATAACCTTCTTCCTTAAGCACGTTGGCAATCGCCACTTTCAGCTTGGAGGAAGGCATTGTGACCGCAACTTTGTTCGCGGCCTGACCGTTACGGATACGGGTCAGCATATCCGCGATGGGATCTTGCATGCTCATCTGTCTTTACTCCCGTGATTCAATTATGGTAATTACCAGCTAGCCTTTCTAAGGCCCGGGATTTCACCGCGCATAGCGGCTTCACGGACTTTAATACGGCTGAGGCCAAATTTCCGCAGGAAACCGTGCGGACGTCCAGTTTGACGGCAGCGATTACGCTGACGTGAAGGACTTGAATCACGTGGCATAGTTTGCAGTTTCAGAACAGCATTCCAACGATCTTCGTCAGACACGTTCACATCTGAAACGATAGCTTTCAGTTCTGCGCGTTTTGCGAAGAATTTCTCAGCTAAATTCGCACGTTTTACATCACGTGCTTTCATAGATTTCTTAGCCATGAATGCCCTGCCTTACTTGCGGAACGGGAAGTTAAACGCTGCTAACAGTGCGCGACCTTCATCATCTGATTTCGCAGTCGTAGTAATGGTAATATCCAAACCACGAACACGATCCACTTTATCGTAATCGATTTCAGGGAAGATGATTTGCTCACGTACGCCCATGCTGTAGTTACCACGACCATCAAATGACTTAGCGGATAAACCACGGAAGTCACGAATACGAGGTACAGCAATAGAGATCAAGCGTTCAAAGAACTCCCACATGCGTTCGCCACGCAGGGTCACTTTACAGCCGATCGGATAGCCCTGGCGGATTTTGAAGCCTGCAACAGATTTGCGTGCTTTGGTGATCAAAGGTTTTTGACCTGAGATTGCTGCTAAATCAGCTGCTGCATTATCCAGCAGTTTCTTATCAACAATCGCTTCACCAACACCCATATTCAGGGTGATCTTCTCGACCCGAGGGACTTGCATGACAGAATGGTAACCAAACTGAGACATCAGTTGTTGGACCACCTCGTCTTTGTAGTAATCATGCAGTTTCGCCATCGTATACTCCAAATTACTTGATAGTTTCTTTATTAGATTTGAAGAAACGAACTTTTTTACCGTCTTCGAATCTAAAACCTACACGGTCAGCCTTGCCGGTTGCCGCATTGAAGAGTGCAACGTTAGAAACTTGAATAAACGCTTCTTTTTCAACGATGCCACCTGGTTGATTCAGAGCCGGAACTGGCTTCTGATGTTTTTTAACCAGATTGATACCTTCAACGAGAACTTTACCAGAAGAAAGAACCTGTTTTACTTTACCGCGCTTACCTTTATCTTTACCAGTAAGAACGATAACTTCGTCATCACGACGGATTTTCGCTGCCATTGCCTGCTCCTTAGAGTACTTCAGGTGCCAGAGAGATTATTTTCATAAACTTCTCATTACGAAGTTCACGAGTAACCGGCCCAAAAATACGCGTACCAATAACTTGCTCGCTGTTGTTGTTTAACAATACACAAGCGTTGCTATCGAAGCGAATGACAGAACCGTCAGGGCGACGAACACCCTTCTTGGTGCGCACCACTACCGCTTTCAGTACATCACCTTTCTTAACTTTACCACGTGGAATTGCTTCCTTGATGGTAATTTTGATGATGTCACCTACATCTGCGTAGCGACGGTGCGAGCCACCTAGAACCTTGATACACATTACGCGACGTGCACCGGAGTTGTCGGCCACGTTCAGCATAGTCTGTTCTTGGATCATTTTAGTGCTCCGCTAAATGTCAACTACTACTGAGCCACTTCCACATTAGAAGAGGCCGTTCAATATCCCATAATACGAGGGAGCGGCATTATAACACCACATTCTCGATATGGACAGAAAAAATAAACGGCTCGTTCAGTTTTGAGCCGTTTATTTCGTACGAAAAGGCTATTTTATTACAGAACAGCTTTTTCTACAACGCGAACTAACGCCCAAGACTTAGTCTTAGACAGTGGACGTGTTTGACGAATTTCTACTACGTCACCAATTCCACATTCGTTATTCTCGTCATGTACATGCAGTTTGGTCGTACGACGGATAAACTTACCATATAATGGGTGTTTAACCATACGATCGATAGCAACGACAATAGATTTCTCCATTTTGTCACTAACTACACGACCTTGCAGAGTACGGATTTTATCGGTCATTA
The DNA here is from genome assembly GCF_009915995.1 of Proteus sp. G2618. Classification (NCBI taxonomy): domain Bacteria; kingdom Pseudomonadati; phylum Pseudomonadota; class Gammaproteobacteria; order Enterobacterales; family Morganellaceae; genus Proteus; species Proteus sp. G2618. Next base: position 21,031 of record NZ_JAABNI010000008.1, read on the forward strand.
CGCACCCGCCTTCTCAGTCAGTAAAGTCTTAACGCGTGCGATATTACGACGCACTTGTTTCAACAGATGAGACTGTTGTAACTGACCACTTGCTGCCTGCATACGCAGGTTAAACTGCTCGCGCAGTAAGTTCAGCAGTTCTGTGTTCAGCTCTTCAACGCTCTTTTCGCGCAGCTCTTTTGCTTTCATTACATCACCGTCTTAGTTACAAAGGTGGTTTTGATAGGCAGTTTTGCTGCCGCCAGCTTGAATGCTTCACGGGCCAGTTCTTCAGGCACACCATCCATTTCATACAGGACTTTACCTGGCTGGATTAAGGCAACCCAATACTCAACGTTACCTTTACCTTTACCCATACGGACTTCGAGCGGCTTTTCAGTGATTGGTTTGTCTGGGAACACACGGATCCAGATTTTACCCTGACGCTTAACTGCACGGGTCATTGCACGACGTGCCGCTTCGATCTGACGTGCAGTCAGACGACCACGGCCCACAGCTTTAAGACCGTAAGTCCCGAAGCTTACATCCGCACCAGCAGCTAAGCCACGGTTGCGGCCTTTGTGCACTTTACGGAATTTTGTACGCTTTGGTTGTAACATCAGCGACTCTCCTTACTTGCGGCCTTTACGCTGCTGCTTTTTAGGTTGAGCAGCCGGTTTTTCCGCCTGTTCAACTGCAGCCATACCACCCAGGATCTCACCTTTGAAGATCCATACCTTAACGCCGAGCACACCATAAGTGGTTTGTGCTTCTGAGGTATTGTAGTCGATATCTGCACGCAGAGTGTGCAGAGGTACACGACCTTCACGATACCATTCAGTACGAGCGATTTCAGCGCCGCCTAAACGACCACTTACTTCCACTTTAATACCTTTAGCGCCTAAACGCATAGCGTTCTGTACCGCACGCTTCATAGCACGACGGAACATAACACGACGTTCCAGCTGTGAAGTGATGCTGTCAGCAACTAATTTTGCGTCCAGTTCAGGTTTACGTACTTCGGCGATATTAATTTGCGCAGGAACGCCAGCGATATCCGCTACGTTTTTGCGCAGTTTTTCAACATCTTCACCTTTTTTACCGATAACGATGCCTGGGCGAGCAGTGTGAATAGTCACACGGATGCTTTTCGCAGGACGTTCGATAACGATACGAGATACAGATGCTTTAGCCAGTTCTTTAGTTAAGTACTGACGTACTTTAAAATCGCTGTCTAGGTTGTCAGCGAATTCATTGGTACCCGCATACCATGTGGAATTCCAAGGCTTGACAATGCCAAGGCGGATACCATTAGGATGTACTTTTTGACCCATTGCTAGTCTCCAGAGTCTCAGCGATCAGACACAACCACAGTGATGTGGCTGGTGCGCTTCAGAATACGATCTGCACGGCCTTTTGCACGAGGCATAATGCGCTTCATAGAAGGACCTTCGTCAACAAAGATCTTAGCTACTTTCAGATCATCAATGTCAGCGCCATCGTTGTGTTCTGCATTAGCAATAGCAGACTCCAGTACTTTCTTCACTAAACCAGCAGCTTTCTTGTTGGTAAAGGTTAAAATTTCCAGAGCTTGCGACACTTTCTTACCGCGAATCAGGTCAGCTACCAAGCGAACCTTCTGAGCAGAAGAACGAGCGTGGCGATGCATAGCGATAGTTTCCATCTCTTCCTCCTACCTTATTTTTTCTTAGCCTTTTTATCGGCTGCATGACCGCGATAAGTACGGGTCGGCGCGAATTCACCCAGTTTGTGACCAACCATTTCGTCGGAAACGTAAACTGGAACATGCTGACGACCATTATGGACAGCGATGGTCAAACCGATCATGTTAGGAAAGATCGTTGAACGACGGGACCAAGTCTTAACAGGCTTTTTGTCACCGCTTTCCACCGCTTTCTCTACCTTCTTCAGCAAGTGCAGGTCAATGAAAGGACCTTTCTTGAGAGAACGTGGCATGGCTTATCCTCTAATTATTTCTTAGTACGACGATGAACGATAAAATGTTCAGTGCGTTTGTTTTTACGAGTCTTCTTACCTTTGGTTTGGATACCCCAAGGTGTTACAGGGTGTAAACCAAAGTTACGACCTTCACCACCACCATGTGGGTGATCGACTGGGTTCATCGCAGTACCGCGAACGGTAGGACGAATACCACGCCAGCGACTTGCACCAGCTTTACCCAGAACGCGTAACATGTGCTCAGAGTTGCCAACTTCACCGATAGTTGCACGGCAATCAGAAGGAACTTTACGCATTTCACCAGAACGTAGACGAATAGTGACATAAGCACCATCACGAGCAACGATCTGAACGTAAGTACCAGCTGAACGAGCTAACTGACCACCTTTACCTGGTTTCATTTCCACGTTATGAACTGTAGAACCAACCGGGATATTACGCATTGGTAAGGTGTTACCCGCTTTGATAGCAGCATCAACGCCAGACTGAACTTTATCACCCGCTTTCAGGCCTTTTGGAGCCAGAATGTAGCGACGTTCACCATCAGCATACAGCACTAAAGCGATGTTAGCTGAACGGTTTGGATCATATTCCAGACGTTCTACTGTCGCAGGGATACCATCTTTGTTGCGTTTGAAGTCAACAATACGGTAAGCCTGTTTGTGACCACCACCGATATGACGGGTAGTGATACGACCATTGTTGTTACGACCACCGGACTTGCTGTTTTTTTCCAGCAATGGCGCATAAGGTTTTCCTTTATGCAGCTCAGGGTTTACCACTTTAACTACGTGGCGACGGCCCGGAGACGTAGGTTTACATTTAACAATTGCCATTGTTCTTTACTCCTCCGACTTACTCAGCGCCGCCGACGAAGTCCAGATTCTGGCCTTCCTTCAGGGTTACGTAAGCTTTTTTCCAGTCGCTACGACGACCAATACGCTGACCGTGACGTTTCACTTTGCCTTTCATCAGCAGAGTGTTAACACTTTCAACTTCGACTTCAAACAGTTTTTGTACAGCTGCTTTAATCTCTGCTTTGGTCGCGTCTTTAGCAACTTTGAGAACGATGGTATTTGATTTTTCCATCGCGATAGAAGCTTTTTCAGATACATGCGGCGCGCGCAGTACTTTCAGCAGACGTTCTTCACGGATCATGCCAGCATCTCCTCAACTTGCTTCACAGCGTCAGCAGTCATGACGACTTTGTCGAAGGCGATTAAGCTAACAGGGTCGATTGTTGCTGCATCACGTACGTCAACTTTATATAAGTTGCGTGCTGCTAAATACAGATTCTCATCTACATCAGCAGTGACGATCAGAACATCAACCAGAGCCATATCTTTCAGTTTCTGTGCTAAAAGTTTAGTTTTAGGCGCTTCAACAGAAAAATTCTCTACGACGATCAGACGATCTTGACGTACCAATTCAGACAGAATGCTCTTCAGAGCACCACGGTACATCTTTTTGTTTACTTTTTGACTGTGGTCCTGTGGTTTAGCTGCAAAGCTAACACCACCAGAGCGCCAAATTGGGCTCTTGATTGAACCTGAACGTGCACGACCAGTACCTTTCTGTCTCCAAGGCTTTTTGCCTGAACCAGAAACTTCAGCACGAGTTTTCTGAGCACGAGTACCTTGACGAGCACCAGCAGCGTATGCAACGACTACTTGATGCACAAGCGCTTCGTTAAAGTCACGCCCGAAGGTAGTTTCGGAAACAGTCAGCGCGCCTTGCGCGTCTTTCATTACCAATTCCATTCCTATCTCCTCGACGTTACGCCTTGACAGCTGGTTTAACGATCAGGTCACTGCCAGTTGCACCTGGAACAGCACCTTTGACCAGCAGCAGGTTGCGCTCAGCGTCAACACGTACTACTTCCAGGCTCTGAACGGTAACTTGTTCGTTACCCAGTTGACCTGCCATTTTCTTGCCTTTAAACACCTTACCCGGAGTCTGGTTCTGACCGATAGAACCCGGAACACGGTGAGACAAGGAGTTACCATGGGTAGCATCTTGAGTACGGAAGTTCCAGCGCTTTACAGTACCGGCAAAACCTTTACCTTTAGATGTTCCAGTAACGTCGACTTTTTTAACGTCAGCGAAAATTTCTACGCTAATGCTTTGACCTACAGTGTATTCTTCGCCTTCATTCAGACGGAATTCACGTAGTAAGCGGCCAGCTTCAACACCAGCTTTAGCAAAATGCCCTGCTTCAGGCTTCAGTACACGGTTAGCTTTTTTGCTACCAGTAGTCACCTGAATGGCACGATAACCGTCTTTCTCCAGATCTCTGACCTGAGTAACACGGTTGTTTTCAATTTCGATAACGGTTACAGGGATTGAAACGCCATCTTCAGTGAAGATACGAGTCATTCCTACTTTCTTACCGACTAAACCAATCATTGTTTCAACCTCTCAATCGCTTGATGACCTGATTAACCTAGGCTGATCTGCACGTCTACGCCGGCAGCCAGATCCAGACGCATCAGAGCATCAACGGTTTTCTCGGTTGGCTCAACGATGTCAACCAGACGTTTGTGAGTGCGAATTTCATACTGATCACGCGCATCTTTATTAACGTGCGGAGAAATCAACACTGTGAAACGCTCTTTGCGAGTCGGCAGTGGGATTGGACCACGAACTTGCGCACCAGTGCGCTTAGCAGTCTCTACGATTTCCGCAGTTGATTGATCAATCAGACGATGATCAAAAGCTTTCAGGCGGATACGGATTCTTTGGTTCTGCATGAGACCAGAGCTCCAACTATTTTTTATAAACGTAAATGATCACTACTCGTACCCATTTCGATTGATGAGAGAGTGTAATCGTTCTGCATATAACTCCCCAATCGGGAGTATTATATTAATGCAATATAAAATCTGCATTAGCTGATAAATCAGCCCCACTAAATCAGTGAGCCTGCGCATTATACTTGCCTGAGTGATGAAATCAAGCCAAGAATAAAAAATCAGCGATAAAAATTCGTTTTATCTTTTCAAAAATAAAAAAAGCAAAGGCAACCTTCATTACCTTTGCTTTTAAAAGCGTCTAATTATCCATTAAAGGAGATAGATTATTCCCTTCTGTATAAGCTAAATTACTCTTCAATAATTTGAGCTTGCAGATAATTTTGAAGTCCCATGCGTTCGATAAGTTCAAGCTGGGTTTCTATCCAATCAATATGCCCTTCTTCATCGGTTAGAATTTCTAGCATGAGATCACGGCTGACATAGTCATGAATTGAATCTGCGTAAGCAATGGCTTCACGTAAATCTTTGGCGCCACCTAATTCTAATTCCAGATCAGAACGTAGCATCTCTTCAACATCTTCACCGATGTTTAGTTTGCCTAAATCTTGTAAATTTGGAATGCCCTCAAGGAACAAGATGCGCTCGATATATTTATCTGCGTGTTTCATCTCATCTATAGATTCATGATATTCCATTTCATTGAGGCGTGTGAGTCCCCAATTCTTGAACATTCGGGCATGTAGGAAATACTGATTAATTGCAACAAGCTCACCACCTAATAACTTATTAAGGTGGGCTATCATTTTTTTATCACCTTTCATTTTTATGCTCCTTTGCTTCCAGTCTTTTCAGTGTAGACCTTTTATACAAAGAGGAGAGAAAGGAAATTTAAAATTTGTTATGCAACTTCAGAAATTTGTGGGTAAAGAACTGATTGCTCATTTTCGATAAGTTGACGGGCTTGACGTACGCACTTACCGCAACAACTTCCAACAGGTAAGATTTTGCGTAATTCATTAATAGTGCGAATTTGATATTTATGGACAGTTGAGATAATTTTTTTATCACTCACACCGTTGCAAAGACATACGTACATAATAACAACCTCATTAACTACTCACGCTCAAGATAGTAAATGATAATTATTATGATTTCAATTTCTATTTATTTAACTTAAGTTTTTTTACTTATTTGTGTCATCAGCGATGATGCAGAAAAAATATTAATACTTTACTGAGATTTAAAATATCTAATCTTCAGATATAAAAAAGGGCATCTTACGATGCCCTTCTCTAGGAAATTACGCGAGTAATTAACCTAATACTTTAGCAACAACGCCCGCACCTACTGTACGGCCACCTTCACGGATAGCGAAACGTAAACCGTCGTCCATCGCGATTGGGTGAATCAGTTCAACGATCATGTTGATGTTGTCACCTGGCATTACCATTTCTACGCCTTCTGGTAATTCGATAGTACCAGTTACGTCAGTTGTACGGAAGTAGAACTGTGGACGGTAGCCTTTGAAGAATGGAGTGTGACGACCACCTTCATCTTTGCTCAGAATATAAACTTCTGATTCGAATTTAGTGTGTGGCTTGATTGAACCTGGTTTTGCCAGTACTTGTCCACGTTCGATTTCTTCACGTTTAGTACCACGCAGAAGAACACCAACGTTCTCACCTGCACGACCTTCGTCAAGTAATTTACGGAACATTTCAACGCCAGTACAAGTTGTTTTAACAGTTGGTTTGATACCAACGATTTCAACTTCTTCACCAACTTTGATTACGCCACGCTCAACACGACCAGTTACTACTGTACCACGGCCTGAGATTGAGAATACGTCTTCGATTGGTAACAGGAATGGTTTGTCAATTGCACGCTCTGGTTCTGGGATGTATGAATCCAGTGCTTCTGCTAATTCAACAATTTTTGCTTCCCACTCAGCTTCGCCTTCCAGTGCTTTCAGCGCTGAACCACGGATTACTGGAGTGTCATCACCTGGGAAATCGTACTGAGACAGAAGTTCACGAACTTCCATTTCTACTAATTCCAGTAACTCTTCATCATCTACCATGTCACATTTGTTCAGGAATACGATGATGTAAGGAACACCAACCTGACGACCTAACAGGATGTGCTCACGAGTTTGTGGCATTGGACCATCAGTCGCAGCAACAACCAGGATAGCTCCGTCCATTTGCGCAGCACCAGTGATCATGTTTTTAACATAGTCGGCGTGACCTGGGCAGTCTACGTGTGCGTAGTGACGAGTTGGAGTGTCATATTCTACGTGTGAAGTAGAGATGGTGATACCACGAGCTTTTTCTTCTGGTGCGTTATCGATTTGATCGAATGCACGAGCAGCACCACCGTAAGTTTTAGCTAAAACTGTAGTGATTGCAGCAGTCAG
>NZ_JAABNI010000009.1:0-6638 GCF_009915995.1 Proteus sp. G2618
GCTATAAAAGGATTATATGGACTTTCGAAAGATATGAAACCCCATCCTTTGCCTGGTATTTTGGGAAATATAGGCTCTGCCTTTACAACAGAGACTACAAACTTTCTGATGCAAGAGAAAATTAAGGAAGTTGAGGAAAAAAATAGTGAATCAAAAAACTAATCAATTTGAATACTTTCTTGTTATGACTATTTTGTGTGTGGTAGTCCTGTTTATTATGGGACTGGTTATATACAGCATAGGTGAGTGTATTATTTGGTTATTGATTGGTGGAGATTTTATTTTTTCAATCGAGTTTTTAAAAAAGATTATTAAAGCAAGTCTATGGGCTGGGCTAGTCGTTGGAATAGGGATGTGGTTTATAGAATATAAGTTACGTAGATGATGTTAAGATCCCATCTCAAAATGGTGGGATCTTTCTTTTGGTTATCACTCCGTCTCAATAACCTTGGCTTGTTAGCCCGTGGTACTCATCAATCCTTTTAGAAACCAACGATAACGTTACTGAGCGTGATATTCAAAATCACCTCTTCCAGCAATAGAGGCAATCACGACAGGAAGTGGAGCATTAATGGAGTATGGATTAGGTAATTTTATAGCAAAACCTGTAACTAATTGGGTTGGTAAAATAATAACAAAAGGCAATAATTCCAGATTTAATGAAGTGTTGAGAAAATATTCAGAGTCAGAGGTTAAGGGAAAGTCTTATATTATGAAGGAAGTATCAGAAAGTGAAATTTCTTCTTGAGTAGGTAATATTGGTGATAGCGGGGCTGCGGAAGTTAGTGCAAGTTATATGCAAGACATAATTAATGAAACAGAAGAATAACAATGAAAAGAATATTTCATATTATTGTACTTATTATAGGATTAATGATTTTATTTACTTTATCATTATTAATTGTTGCAATAGTTACTTATATTAGCATAGATTTGTTCTTTTATTTTTATGTAGAAAGACCTATTTTACTTAGTTTAATTGAATTTAAACGAGCGTTAAGAATAAGCATAGGCGGAGGTATACCCGCAGGGATTGGCTTTGGAATTCTCTATATAAAGGAAAATAAAATATAATGATTTTACACTATTTGGTAAAAGTTTTATTTTTAATATATCACCTTGAGTTTAGCTTTAGACGAAATTAATAATACTATGAATATAAAATTAATCAAATATTTACACTCAGTTTATCCAGAATTACCTATTGATGTTAGCTATATGCGAGGTTATTCTGATGATGAAATAAAAAAAATCGAACGTTTATATGATATCGAAGTGAAAGATCAGTTATATGATTTTTTAACGAGTATAGGGCGTTGTAGTGGTGGTCTTTTTGGCGATGATCCTCTTCTTTTTTATAGAAATCAAAAAACAATAAGAGGAAGTATATTGATGCAATCAGGAATGAGAGAGGAACTCTCTGCTATTCAACAATATGATTTATTAGATAAAAAACCATTTTTTATTGCAGTGGAAAGTTATACTCAATACTTTTTTGTTTTAACAGCATCAGTTACACCTAATATCATTTATCAATATGATGAGAATGAAGAAATAGTCGAAGCTACTGATTGGGATCTAAAAAATTATTTGAGATATATAGTTAATGTTTATACTCGAAATTACGACGTGAAGACATCTTTCGATCAACATGGTGAACTAATTATTATTTAAATAGTATGACTAGTCCTGATATAGATTGACAACTTTTCAGGCATAAAACGCTCGATGTACTTCATCGGGCGTTTTATAGTTTAATGATAATTGTGGCCGTTTTTCATTATAGAGTTGAATTGATTCTTCTACTAATTTTCTTGCTTGTTCCAGATTACTCCCCCTCACTCAGCCGGATAATCAATAGTCCAGTTTGGTGATAGAGGAATTAGTGCGCTACAACCTAAAATCCTAATTTATTCAGCCACTTATTAATGATGGTTAGTTATAGACTAAGTTGGATTTATCTTCATTTGTAATAAATGCATTAATCGCACTATCTGGCAATAATCTTTCTGGTGCATTGGCAATGTAGATAACCGTGTTAGAAAAGGTGAATGGAATCGACCTTCTAATGAGTAACAAGAAGATTTTAAAGAAAAATTCTCTGATTATATCAAATGGTGATGATATGGATTTATTACAAAAAGAATGTATTGCAAGTGTAACTCTATATGATGTGAGAGCCTCCGAAGGTGAATTAATGGTTTACGAAGAATGCATCGATTATGTATTAGCTAATTGCTCTGATGCAGAAATACTCAAAATCACGGGCTGTGAAAATGGGGAAGAACTATCCTTTTACAAGGACGAACTTATTAGATTAATCAAAATGGTTGGAAATCCAGAATACCTTCCTGATAGGTACAAAGATTTATAAAAAATAATGGCATAGTGGCTATTTAAAGAGTCACTATGCCAACAAATTTTAACCTTTTACCTCAACCTCGTTACATGTTCTCAGTTAGGATCATCTGCAATAACAGAAATGACTAATTCAGAGATCCAAGAAATAATTAAAAATATTAATGAACAAAAAAGAGATGAAAATAATGAATAATAAAATTAATTCTATTGAATATTTTTTTGTTGTGGCTGTTTTATCTTCAGTTGTACTCTTTTTTATAGGAATATTATTCTACTTTTCAATTCATGGCATTTTTTGGTTATTTATTGGTGCTGATTTCTCTTTCTCATTTGATTCATTAAAAAAAATCATTAAGGTTGCTGTAGTAGGGGGAGTGGGTGCTGGTATTGGCAGTTGGTTCATAGAGTATAAATTAAGAAAATAAAATTATTTGAGTGGATATTTCTTCATTTTATGGTTAATAAGGTAAAGAGTATTTAATTAATATTAAATTTCAAGATATTACTTTTAAGAAAAAGATGCTAGATAATAAAAGTATTAAGATAAATTTTTATAAGAAGGGTGTTGGGAACGGGCTAATGACGAAAATTTAAAGAGTTAAAAATAGATTTTCTAACTATAGGAAGAAGTAAAATAGTTCCAAGTTTTGTAGAAAATAATCCTAAATTTACAATAAATATCTATCAAGGAACAATAGGAAAAAGACCATGAACAAGCAAACTCAAATTTGTTATTTTCACTCAGTTTATCCTGAACTATTTATAAATTGTAATAAAATAAAGGGTTATAGTATAGATGAAATAAAAAAAATAGAGAAACTTTATGATGTTGAAATAAAAGGTCAATTATATGATTTCTTAATATCTTTAGGGAGATGTAGTGGCGGATTGTTTAGTGATAATGCACTAATTTTTTATCGAGAGAATATGGGGGTTAGGTCGCATATATTTTTTCAACATTCGTTCTGTGAAGAGCTATTTAATCTGCAATATTATGATTTTCTAAAAGAAAAACCATTTGTATTCTCATTTGAAAATGAAACGCAATACTTTTTTACCTTAACTAAAAATGATAATAATGATTTAGTGTATCATTATGATGAGAACCAAGAAACTGTAATATCAACAGGTTTAAATTTTAATGAGCACCTTCGTAATTTAGTCAATACAGATACACGGATGTTTATTAAAGATATAACAGATGATCTTGTTGGTGAATTAATAGTCATTAAATAATGAATTAAAAGTATATCTATAAAAATTAATAATAATCCTAAATACTAAAAGTACAGTAAGATCTCTAATAATGAAATGCTGACTATTGACAGTCGGCATTCTTATTTTTATAAGCTATGAAAAGCTATTTTTTAGTATAGTACGTTTATTAAAATTAGCACTGTAAAATACTTAGTAATACAGAGTATTTAATGAAGTAAAAATCAAATTCAAGGTAATAGTGTTGAAAGTGATATTCAGCGCATGATAGCGCACGGCTTACTGAATGCAGGCCTTGCATTGGCAAAAGGCGAGAATGCAGTAGTACAAGCTTCTGGCGCAATGACAGGGGAAACAGTGGGTATTTTATCACCCTCACTTTATGGTAAAACCCCCGAAGAACTCACCGAGACTGAAAAGCAGAATATAAGTGCATGGGCAACGTTAACTTCAGGGATTGTTGGCGGTTTAATTAGCGATAATAGCACCGGTGTTGCCAATGCCGCCCAAGCCGGGAAGGTGGTGGTTGAGAATAATTATTTAAGTAATCGAGATGTTCTCGACATGAGACTTGCACTGATAGAAGCGAGTAAAACAGGGGGAAGATAAAGAAAAAATTTATGCAAAATACCGTGAAATTAGTGAAAGACGTAGACAAGAAGCAATAGCAGATGGTAAAGAGGGGAAAATTCCAGAAACGATTGCTTCATGGGAAGAGTTAAAAACCGGAATTGATCAAGTAGATACTTTAAAATGGATAGCATGGTTTGATTCGTTAAGTACAGAAGATAGACGGCAACTGGTTAATTTCGTTAAAAATGAAAATGAACAAAGTGCTCAAGGTATTTTCAATTCTGCGACTTTTGGGGCAAGAGTTGCTTTAGGAAGCAAGGAAGGTTTTGATAGTATTGGTATGTCAGGGCCCTCTAAGGATTCTGGGATCACGGTTAGAACAACGGCGATTCGAGGTAATGAGAATAATAAAAAACAGACACCAGAACGAGATAATAAAGAGTCTCTGAATGACATAGATCCAGGAAAACAAGTCTCTGGTAGTAAAGGAAATTGGAATAAAGAATTAAATAAACCTAAACCAAACATGGTTTATACTGTTGATGAAAATAAAGTTTATCAGACAGATTCTTTAGGTAGAGTGACATCAGTTACAGCTACATTAGAATTAAATAAAAGTGATAGAAATGGTTACCAGCAATGTAAAGTTGGTAAATGTGGTGAAACTGGGGATGATGGTGGACATTTAATCGCGACAAGATTTTCAGGACCAGGTGAAAAAATAAACATGGTGCCAATGAATTCTAATTTAAATCGTAGTGAATGGAAAATATATGGGCAAGATCGTTAAAAGATAATAAAGAGATAATCGTTAAGATAGAGCCTGTATATATAAGGAATAGTGATAGGCCAAATAGTATTAACGTTACATACAAAATAGGAAATTAGCCCCCTATAGAAAGGACGTTTATTAATGACTCTAAAGGTGAAAAATGAAAACAGATCAGGAAATATATAATAATATAGGTACGTTATTGTATAACATAGCCCCTAATGAGGCTAAAAAGATAAATATGAGAGCTAATTTATCAGTTGAAGGTAATACATGTGAATATGAATATGATTATCTTGACAATGAAAATTCATTGAAATGGCTTACAGCTGGTGGTGTTGCAAATACACAGATGCTCCACAATTTGGTTGAACTGAGAAATTATTATATAGAACATAATTTAACTAATGATCTACCTATTTGGAAAGGCTGTGAAGTAACTTTAGATTTAGAAACAATGAAAATTAATATAGATTTTAAGTACGAAAATTAAATTACAATCTCGAACGCTATTGTGGATCCCAAAGGGATCCACCTTGTGACTTTACTCTCCTTCAGCTTCTTACCAATAATAGTCAGTTGGGAGTGGACAGTTGAAAGTGATATTCAGCGCACGATAGCGCATGGATTACTCAATGCAGGCCTTGCGTTGGCAAAAGGCGAGAATGCAGTAGTGCAAGCTTCTGGCGCAATGACAGGGGAAACTGTGGGTATTTTATCGCACTCACTTTATGGCAAAACCCCTGAAGAACTCACTGAAACTGAAAAGCAGAATATAAGTGCATGGGCAACGTTAACCTCAGGGATTGTCGGCGGTTTAATCAGTGATAATAGTGCGGGTGTTGCCAATGCCGCCCAAGCAGGGAAAGTGGTGGTTGAGAATAATTATTTAACAGCCAAACAAATAACTTCATGGCTTGAAAAGTATTATCTTGCTTCTACAGATGAGGAAAAGAAACATTTAGTTGAATTAGGAAATAATGTCGATGCAGAACAACAGCAAAAAGCGATAGAAACTAGGATCACTAAAGAACATTTGGTTCAACAACAAGATGAATTAATTTTACTTATTCAATCAGCAGATTGTAATGCTCATTGCAAATCAATTGCTGAATATAGTATCAAAAAACTGGATCCTATCATTGAAAATTATAGTGAATTACAGCGTGGTAATAATATTCCACGAGCCGTTGTTGCAACGACAGCATTAGGTTTACCTATAATGAGTAAGGCTATTAGCCCTTATGTAGCGAGTTGGTTAGGTAGCACTACTGTTGCTAGCCGTGTGGTAGGTGTAACAACTACGGGCACAGCAAATTTAGCCATGCAGGTGCATAATATTAACACAGACCCAAAAGCGAGCTTTAGTTATGCAAGCTTTGGTTCTTCTTTGTTAACAGGAGGAATAACATCAGGAATGGGGTATTGGGGAACGCTCACAACCAATACAACTGGTGCGGGTGTTTCAAGTTTAATTGATGGAGAATCACCTTGGGTCTCAATGGGAGGCGCATTAGTTGGTTCAACAGTCGGCTATGGAGGCACAAAATGGTTAACTCATCATTTTGATAATAAATTTAATCCTTGGTCTAGCGGGCTTAAAGATCGCCCATTAGTTGTAATGCCATCAATTACAGCTCCGCCGAGTGTATCAGTAGTACCAAGTATTGTTGGAAGTACAATTGGAGCTATTGGTTCCGAAGGTGCGAATAAAATA